>CAYYOU010000031.1:0-9309 GCA_964473425.1 uncultured Candidatus Izemoplasmatales bacterium
TTGGTACTCTCATATCAGGATTACCTAGATGAGCAATCACTGATGTATCATTAAATTCTACCAAACTATGAACAACACTCTCACGGTGCATAACAGTCTTTATTTGACTATAATCTACGTCAAATAAATAATGTGCTTCAATCACTTCTAATCCCTTGTTCATCATTGTTGCGGAATCAATAGTTACTTTTGATCCCATAGACCAGTTAGGGTGTTTCAGAGCATCTTTTACCGTTACACGCTTAAGTTCTTCTCTTGTTTTATCTCTAAAACTTCCACCTGATGCAGTAATAATGATATTCTTTATGGAAGATTTATGTTCTCCATTCAAACATTGCATTATCGCTGAATGCTCACTATCAACAGGAATAATAGTTACATTGTGTTTTTGAAGTAGCTTGTTAATAATTTCTCCACCAATAACAAGTGTTTCTTTATTCGCAAGAGCAATATTACGCCCTGCTTTTATTGCTTCGATAGTTGGTTCAAGTCCAGCACTACCCACAACAGCATTTACTACTAAATCATTTCCTAGTTCGCCGTAAATTGCAGCACTAATTAATCCTTTACTACCATATCCATACTCTATATTAGGAAATAGCTTCTCTAATTTTAACACATCTTCACTTTTTCCCATACTAACATACCTTGGATTAAACTCTTCAATAATTTTCTTCATTTGTTCAAGGTTAGAGTTGCCAGAGACAGATTCGACATTATATTTATCTTTATTTTCTCTAACGATATCTAAAGTTTGAAGGCCAATATTTCCTGTAGCACCTAAAATATATAGATTCATAGTAACCCAACAACTTCATTAATCAATATCAAAACGATAGAAGCAAGTATTGCTGAATCAAAGCGATCCATCACTCCACCATGCCCTGGAAATAGGTTACTAAAATCTTTAATTCCATATCCTCTTTTTATTTTAGAAGCAACTAAATCACCAATTTGCCCAAAAATAGATATTACGATAACAAGGCCGATAGTAACAAAAATATTTAATTCTATGTTTCCAATAGACTCAAGTCCTATCAGATATACGAATCCGACAGTTAAGAGAACAGCGAAAAAGATTCCACCAATAGCTCCTTCAACTGATTTTTTAGGGCTAATTTTTTCAGCCAAACGGTGTTTACCAAAATTGATACCAACGTAATAGGCAAACATATCTGTCATAGAAGTAACCATAAACAAGAATCCAATAGTTCCAAGTGACATATTTCTTAATGCACTTAGTGCACTAAATCCGATTACAGGGTATAAAATACCAACTAGATATCTTCCAAAATCATCTGATTCAAATCCGTCTGCTATCACTAATAGCAAAGATCCAACTACAACTACAAATATCAGTGTATAGAAGACGATCTCGAGTTCAATTGATCCCTTATAGTAATACGTTATTAAGAAGAACATCAATAAGCTTAAGATCATTTCAATTATTAAAACAAATATCGGTGCATTTGATTTTTGTTTGAACATTGTAAAAAACTCATATGTTGCAATTAAGCCAATAAGACCAAGTACAACATCAAGTAATATCCCACCAATAATAAATGAAGGAACAAAAATTAAAATAAGAAAGATTGCTGTTATTACTCTAGTTTTCATAATTTTTACTCCTTAATTGCGCCAAATCGACGGTTTCTTTTTTGAAAATTATCCAATGCTTTGAATAATTCTTTACGTTTAAATTCTGGCCAATACTTTTTTGTAAAATATAATTCACTATAAGCAAGTTGCCATAATAGATAATTACTAATTCTTTGTTCTCCAGAAGTCCTAATTAACAAATCTAGAGGGGGTAACCCTTTTGTATATAAATTAGCATCTACCATTTTTACATCGATATCCTCTAATTTGATTTCATCTTTTTTATATTTTTCACTAATATTTTTGATAGCTTCGATTATTTCAGTATGACTTCCATAGTCAAAACAAACATTCAAGATCAATCCTTTTCGATCTTTTGTTTTTCTTTCAATTCTATTCAGTAATTCAAAATTTTCTTTTGAAAAACGATCTCTTCTTCCTGAAAAGATAACTTTTATATCATTTTCTTTGAATTTACCTTTATAAGATTCTTCAAATTCACGTGGAAGTTTCATTAAGTATTCCACTTCACTTGTAGGTCTATTCCAGTTTTCTGTGCTAAAAGCATATACACTAAGTACTTTAATGCCAACTTCATTGCATAATAAAGTAATGTCTTTTAAGTTTTCAGTGCCTTTTTTATGCCCAATAGTACGTAATAAGTTATTTTTTTGTGCCCATCTTCCATTGCCATCTAAAATTATAGCTATATGTGCTGGTATATATTTACTTAATACTCTTTTTTCTAAACTCATTATCTCACCTCAGTACAATATATAATTATACTATATTTAAAAACATTTTTCTATAAAAAGAGACTACTTAATGCAGTCTCTATATACTCATAATGTCGATGTCTTTTTCTTCTACTAATTCATCGATTAGATTTGTGTACTTGTTTGTAAGTTCTTGAATTTCATCTTGGTACAATTTTAATTCATCTTCTGAGATGTCATGACTTTTCTCTAATTTCTTTAGAGAATCATTTCCATCACGTCTATAATTTCTAACAGCTACTTTTGCTTCTTCCCCAAGTCTTTTCACATCTTTCGTTAATTCTTGTCTTCGTTGAGTCGTTAACGCAGGTAAAACAATACGAATTTGATCACCTTCGTTACTTGGGTTAACTCCTAGATTTGCAGCGTTAATAGCTTTTTCGACATCTTTGACAATGCTTCTGTCATAAGGTTTAACTACTAGTTGCGTTGGTTCTGGTACGCTAATATTCCCAACTTGGCCTAGTGGAGTTAATACTCCATAGTACTCTACCTTAACATCTTGAAACATTTTTGGGTTAGCACGTCCAGTTCTAACTTTTGAAAAATCTTTCTTCAAAGTGTCTATTCTATGTTCCATTTGTTCTTCTGTTTCTAATAGAATCATATCAGGCATAATTTTACCTCCTTTAAGATATTAGTGTTCCTATTTTTTCACCACTTGCAGCTTTTTTTATATTTCCTCTTTCATTCATATCAAATACGATGATACTAATTTTATTGTCTCTGCATAATGCTGATGCAGTTGAGTCCATAACTTCTAAGCCTTTTTCAAGTAATTCTTTGTGAGTAAGTGAATCGAATTTTACTGCATCTTTATGTTTTACTGGATCTTTGTCGTATACTCCATCAGTTCCATTTTTAGCCATCAGTATAACTTCTGCGCCAATTTCAGCTGCTCTTAGTGCACTTGTTGTATCTGTTGAGAAGTAAGGATTCCCTGTACCTCCTCCAAATATAACAATACGGTTTTTCTCTAAATTACTAAGTGCTTTTCTTCTTATGTATGGTTCAGCAACTTGTGGAATATTCAAACTAGTCATAGTTCTTGTTTCAATTCCAAGTTCTTCAAGGGCATTTTGTAATGCAAGAGCATTCATAATTGTAGCAATCATTCCCATGTAATCTGCGCTACTTCTTTCAAATCCCATTTCACTGGCAATTTGTCCACGCCAAATGTTTCCACCACCAACAATAACCCCTATTTCTAAATTCCCTAAATCATAAGCCTCTTTAATCTCATAAGCAATTTCTCTTACTCTTAGTGGATCAATTACCATGTTTCCTTCTCCGATTAGAGCTTCTCCACTCAACTTAATGATAATGCGTTTTTTAGAACTCATTTTTATTGCCTCCCTCTTATAAGTATAGGACACTCAAAAAGTGTCCTACAAATTTAATTATTTATTTAATTGGCTTCTTACTTCTTCTGCGAAATCGTCAGATCTTTTTTCAATACCTTCTCCAACTTCAAGACGCAAGAAAGATACGATGTTTCCACCAGCATTTTTAACATATTTTTCAACTGTTATATCTGGGTCTTTAACGAAAGGTTGATTCACTAAGCAAATTTCTTTTAAGTATTTATTTAATCTTCCTACTACCATTTTTTCAACGATATTAGCTGGTTTACCTTCGTTAAGTGCTTCGTTAGTAAGAACTGTTCTTTCATGTTCAATAACTTCATCACTAATTTCAGATTTATCAATGTATTTAGGATTAATAGCTGCAACATGCATCGCTAAATCTTTAGCTACTTCTTCACTTGCTCCATCGATAACAACTAATGTGACAATTCTTCCGCCCATATGTTTATAAGCTCCAAAACTTTGTTCATCAGTTTTCGTAATTCTAGATACTCTTCTAAGTGATAGTTTTTCTCCAATTTTTGAAGTTGCATCAATTAAAACTCTCTCTAAATCTTTTCCGTCGATTTCAAGTTTTAATGCTTCTTCTAAATTCGTTGCTTTACTATTATATATAACTTCTACTAAAGTATCTAATAATGCTAAGAATTCTTTGTTCTTTGCAACAAAGTCAGTTTCACTATTTAGTTCAAAAATAACAGCTTCGTTTCCTTTTGCAAAAACATTACATAATCCTTCAGCAGCGATTCTATCAGCTTTTTTAGCTGCTTTTGAAATCCCTTTTTCTCTTAACCAATCGATTGATAATTCGATATTTCCATCAGTTTCAGTTAGTGCTTTTTTACAATCCATCATTCCAGCACCGGTCTTATTTCTTAATTCTTTTACTAAGCTTGCAGTTATTACCATAACTATTTCCTCCTAAGTTCTTTTCAAAGATAATAATATCATATTATTTCTTGAAATTCAATTATTTATTACGTCAAAATCTTATTAAAAAAGAGCTTAAAAGCTCTTTTTAATTTATTTCAAAGCTTCAATTAATTCTGCTTTTTTAAGTTTAGAATATCCGTGTAATCCTTTTTCTTTAGCAAGTGATTTTAAATCAGCAACATTCATTTTTGCTAAATCTACACTTACTGGTGCCGTAACTTTTACTTCTTCTACAACTTTAGGTGCAACCTCTTTTTTGACAACAGGTTTAGCCTTTTTTACAACTGGTTTTTCCACAACTTCAACAGTTTTAGGAGCTACTTTTTTAGCCACTACTGTTTTAGGTGCAACTTTAACAGTTGTAGGAGCTACTTTTTTAGCTTCTACTACTTTAGGTGCATCTGTTGATGTTGCTTGTGGATTAACTGCTTTTGCATCTGGTGTTACTGTACGAGTTTGGTTAAATGGTTTTCTATCTTTATTAAATGGTTTTCTATTTGGATCGTAAGGTTTTTTTACATAAGGTTTTTTGTTTGGATCATAAGGTTTTTTAACATAAGGTTTTTTGTTTGGGTCATAAGGTCTTGGTGCTGGTTTTTCCTCGATAACTTCAATAACTTCTCCACCTGCTGCTACAATAAATGCATTCGCTAATTTACCAACAATTAGTTTTACTGATCTAATTGCATCGTCATTAGCAGGAATAATAACATCTACTAAATCTGGATCACAGTTAGTATCAACAATTCCAAACACTGGAATTCCTAATTTTCTAGCTTCAAGTACTGCATTTTTTTCTTTCATTGGATCAACAACAAAAACTGCTTGTGGTAACACTCTCATGTCTTTAATACCGCTAAGGAATTTTTCAAGTTTTGCCATTTCTTTTTTTAACCCTATTACTTCTTTTTTTGGTAAACGTTCAAACGTTCCATCTTTATCCATTCTATAAAGATCATGTAATCTTCTAATGCTTTTTCTAATAGTCTTAAAGTTTGTAAGTGTTCCTCCAAGCCATCTTTGTGAAACGTAATATTGTCCTGTTCTAATTGCTTCTTCTTTCACAACGTCTTGAGCTTGTTTCTTAGTACCTACAAATAAGATTTTTCCACCATTTTTTCCAATTTCAAGTAACTTTGCATAAGCTTCGTCGATATATCCGACAGTTTTTTGTAGATCGATAATGTGAATCCCACCACGAGAAGTATAAATATACTTGTCCATTTTAGGATTCCAACGGCGAGTTTGATGTCCGAAATGAACACCAGCCTCTAGTAATTGTTTCATTGATATTACAGCCATTTTGATTCCTCCTTTTGATTTTGCCTCCACATTTATCTACATAATTAGCCACTACTTCTAAGTAGCTCTAGGCTAAATACTCTAAATGTGTGTGTATTTTTACGGCTCATATATTTTACCAAATAAACTTTTAATTAGCAAGGGTTTTGTACAATTCTTTGTATTTACTCTTTCCCTATATATATGTTAGTACAAAAACCATTCAAAATGCGTTTATTATGTTTAATCAACTATATACGATGACTTCATCATTTATCTTGTTTTTAATGAGATGATTTTACTAGATTTGTTATTTCTTTTGAAACGGATTAGCATCAAAGTAAGTAGATAAGTTTTCCAATAATACCTTAAATTCATTGGAGAAATCATTATAATAATCAAAATCAAAAACATTATCTCTTAATTTCATTTCAAAAGCGAATGCTTTTTCATTCAACGATTTTGCACCAATTGTTGCAGCTAAGCCTTTTATTGTGTGCACCTCAATAACCAAGTCTTCGTTATCTTCTTCTTTAAACATGGTGTCAAATCCACTTTGAAAGTTAGCGTAATCGTTATAGAAAGTATATAGAATTTCAAGATAAAGTACTGAATCTCCGAACATGTTTTTGATTCCCTCTTTTGTATCTAAGAAATCTAAATTTACACTTTGGTCTTTTCGTGCATTAATTGATATTGAAACAATATCAATATATTTTGATAAGACTGTGAACAGTGCTTTCATTTCAACAGGTTTTGTTAGAAAATCGTTCATACCAGCAGCTAATGACTTCTTACGTTCAATTTCAAGAGCATGTGCTGTCATTGCGATAATAGGAATATTTCTATACTTGGCGTCTGTATTTCTAATTGCGATGGTTGCTTCTCTACCGTTCATGACTGGCATTTGAATATCCATTAGAACTAGTTTGTATTCTTTTTCTTTTTTGTCAAGAATATCTATTACTTCTTGTCCATTGTTCGCAATTGTTACATCAAATCCTTCTTTCGATAATAGCTCATTAACGATACGTTGATTAATTAAGTTATCTTCTGCAAGAATGATACTTGTTCCAGGTTTTACTAAGTCCACTCTGTTTGGGTTAGCTGGTACCGCTTTTTGTTTTAGTTCGGATTCACTAAACATTGTAACGATAGTATCATACAAGAAAGAAGGGTTAATTGGTTTATCTAAAAAGTTAACAATTTCAACAGCGTTTGCTTTTTGAATAATTGTCTCATGATCATAGACTGAAATCATTAATAGTTTTTTCGCTTTTTTCGCTAATTTTTTCGACTGAATGCGATTGAACAACTCAATTCCATCTAAATCAGGCATTGCATAATCCATAATAATTAAATCTGGGTCATACACTTTATGTTCTAAAAGATTAAATACTTCTTCTTTAGTAGATGCAATTTCAGTTCCAAAACCTAATGAGTCACAGATTTTTCTAATGATTTCTAGAGAGACAAGGTTATCATCCACAATTAGAATATTCAATTCGCGAAGTATTTCAGGTAAATCTGTTTGTTCAATTGGCTCTTTCAATGCTTCTAAAGGAACATTGAAGGCAAATGTGCTCCCTGCATCAAGGTTACTTTCAATAGATAGTGAGCCACCCATTATTTTTATTAAATGACTTGTAATAGCTAGTCCTAACCCTGTTCCACCAAATCGTCTTGTAAAGGACGTGTCTGCTTGAGCAAATGGCTCTGTTATTCTTTCTATTTGTTCTTGTGTCATTCCAATTCCTGAATCTTTAACTATAAATACTAAATAAAATTGATCCCCTATATAAGTAGGTTCAATGATTAATACAACTTGTCCTTTTTCCGTAAATTTAATAGCGTTAGAAACGATATTAATTAATATTTGTCCAATTCTAAGAGGGTCACCCAAGAAACGTTGTGGGATACCTGGTTCGATGTTAAAAAGGAATTCAATGTTCTTTTCATTTGCTTTCAATGTAACTACATTTGACAGATTATATAACACATCGTTTATATTAAACTCAATGTTTTCTAATGTCATTTGTTTGGCTTCAATTTTGGAATAATCTAAGATATTATTTATAATACCTAATAAATTTACTGCAGAACTTTTTAAACGATTATTATAATCCCTTTGGCGTACTGAAAGTTCCGTATTATCCAGCAAAGTAGATAACCCGATTACAGCACTCATTGGAGTCCTTATTTCATGAGACATATTCGCTAAAAATTCCCCTTTAGCTTGATTTGCTTCAATTGCAATATTTTCCATTGTTTTTGATCTCTTCGTTAAGTTTACCAACACTGCACGAGTATGTATCACCCATGACATAAAGGAACCAATAATGAACACTGCAATATTTATAATTATTAGAAATATACGATTTATGTAGATTGTATTATGGAACGTTACAAACCCATAATTTTCATATGGAGCAATCAATAATAAACGCAAGGTAGTATGGACATCTTGATAGTTTTCTGGAATTGCCCATCCTGATATGCCTGCTGTTATTGCTGCTTGATCTGTTTGTTCCATTTTCATTAATGCATCTGCTACTTTGTAACCTAATTCATCTGATATATGTGTCATTTTTGCCATTGGCCATTCTGGATATAATTGTGTTGATACTAGAAACGTTGAAATAGTTGCATTCACATGTAACACTTCAATATCGTTCAAATCGATTAATCCTTCATTATCCATACGTTCCAATGTACCTGTTCTTACAGTCCCTGCATCAAATGTTCCATCTAATACACGTAAAACAACATCATCATGTGAGCCTGTAAAAGTAACACTTTCGAAATCGGAAAGTGGTTTTATCTTATTATCTAATAATTCTTTTAGGGACATTTGCCATCCACCAAATGAATTTTCATCAACTGCTCCAAATTTTTTATCAATTAAATCATTATAATCTGAAATACTTGAATTATCACTTCTCTTAAATATAACACTACCAAATGATGTGGTTTTTGTTCCATTATAGAGATACTGCATTGTTGCAATTTGGCTAACATTGTGTCTTACTTCTAAATCAACATATATGGCTGGATTCACAAGAACGAAATCAACTTCCCCATTTTCAACCATCTCATTTACTTCTTCAAAATCCATCGGTACTATAACAAAAGTATAATCCAACAAATTATTATTAAGATATGTCTCTGTGTCACTCCATCTACTCAATACTTCTGTTGTACCTTGATTCGCAAGAATACCAATTTTGACAACTGTTGGGTCGCTTTCTTCAATCCCGTAATCATGGTAGTACTCGGAAACTACTTCTTCTTCTCTAATAGTAATAAGGAATACCATTCCTGCTACAAAAATACTGAAAAATAAACTATATACA
>CAYYOU010000032.1:0-9251 GCA_964473425.1 uncultured Candidatus Izemoplasmatales bacterium
GTATGTATCAGTTTAGAAAAATGAATTCAAGTGATTTAAGTATTATGATTGAACTAGAGAAAAACAGTAGAATACAGGAACCAGAAGTATTTAATGAGTTTAACGAAGAATCTTTTTCATTGGATTTTAAAAATAATCCAATTGAGGATTATAGCTTGAATGAAGTGATTTTATGTATTAAAGACAATATGGTTATAGGAAGAGTAGACCTTATTGTAGAACAAAGTTTTATGGATTATGAGAAAATAGGATATGTAGATTGGGTATATGTATTAAAGTTGCATCGAAAAAAAGGTATTGCTAAGAAATTATTTAATGAAGCTGAAACGTACTTTACCGAGCATATGTGCAAACTATACTACTTGTTTGTTGCAACCAATGAAGAAGCAAAAGGTTTCTATAGTAGTATTAATGTGGAGATTAATTCAATAGATAGAGCTTCAAAGAAATTAAAATAAATAGCGGAAAGACTTTTCTGAATATTAAAGTAATAACCAATCTAGAAAATACAGCATCTCGTGATGCATAAGGAATAAAAATAAAAGTTACTTGTTATATCATATGCAACTAATGGTATTCAGATTGTAACAAAAAAGGGGATTCCTATGGATAAAGAAGTAGTGATTAGAAAAGCAACCATAGATGATGCTGAGGGTAAAGGGTATGTTCACTATCACTCTTGGAATGAAACATATAGAGGGTTAATTAATCAAGACTACTTAGATTCTAGATCTCTTGACAAATGTGTTGAATCTGCAATAAAATATCCAGAAAATACATTTGTAGCGCTAGTTGACAATAAAATAGTTGGATTTTCTTGTTATATAGAAGCTAGAGATGAAGATATAGATGATGCTGGTGAAGTAATGGCAATATATATACTTAAAGATTATTATGGTTTAGGAATTGGTAAAAAACTCATGAATCTATGTTATAAAGAACTTTCTGGATATAAAAGAATTATCGTGTGGGTCTTAAAGACAAACCAACATGCAATAAACTTTTATGAACATTTAGGTTTTGTTAAAGACGGAAAAGAAAAGATAATTAAAATAAATGAAGATACAACTTTACTTGAAGTGTGTATGGTTTTAAACAAATGATGTAGGAGGATTCACTTTTGAATAACAAAAAAATTAAAATTATCGAGACAACTTTAAACGATTTAAGTAATGTTACATCATTATGGAATGATGGTGATGTTATGCAATTTGTAGGATTTCCTAATGGATTAGGAGTCACACAAAATTCTTTAGAAGAAAAATGGTTACCAGGTATTAACAGAAATGATAAGAGACGTCACTTTTCTATATATCATGAGGAACTTGGATATTGTGGTGAAAGTTATTATGAAGTAGAAGATAATGGTAAAGCTGCATTAGATATTAAACTATTTTCTAAAGCAAGAGGTAAAGGAATTGCTTTTGCAGGATTAAAGCACGCTGTTGAAAAAGCATTTACTCAAGGGAAAGCAGCAATTGTATATGTTGATCCACAGAAGGTTAATACTAAGGCTTTGAATTTGTATAATAAGTTTGGATTCAAAGAGTATCCACATCCCGATTCTGATGAAATTGATAAACACTTCTATTTGGAATTGTCAAAAGAGGATTATGAATCACAGATAAAATAGTAATTAGTTTTGGACGGTATTAATTTGCCGTCTTTTTATTTTAACTAAACAAATTTGGGTTACAGCAATATTGTTATGGGTTCTTTTTTATGACAATAATTTTACATTTTTAGTATGGTTAATATGTTATAATTTAGGTGTTGATCAACAAGGATGTGAACTGGATGAGTATGTTACAGAAAGCAATAACCATAATTGAAGAGAATCTACTTCAGGACTTCACACTAGACTCTATTTCTAATGAAGTTCATTATTCAAAATACCATTTGAGTAGAGAGTTTAATACAAGAGTAGGAATGTCTATTCCAACGTATATAAAACTTAGAAGACTTACAGTAGCAGTACTTTTAATGAATGAAGACAAATATCAAATATCAGATATTGCTTTTAAGTGTGGATTCAATTCAGTATCTTATTTTATTAAGGTGTTCAAGGATATCCATGGGATTACCCCTAATGAATATAAGAAAGGTAATGTGTATATACAACTATTAAGTAAGATAAAAATAGGAGGAATTAAAATGTTTGATAAAATTGAAGACATAAATAATTATATATTTAAAGAATATAACAACTATAACAGCGTTAACCAACTTTTTGCGAATTTCGAGAATATAGTACTACATGAATCAAATGATACGAGTGTCGATTATTTTGCACTTTTGGAGGATAAAAAAGGACACTGTTTATGGGAGTGTAATCTTAATGTTTTAACTGGTATATCAGAAAAAGCAATTATAGCTCATGATAAAAATAATGAAAAAATTACTATGAACAAACTAATCAAGGAAGATAATGATATTATAGTTGAGTGTTACAATGACAAAAATAATAAAACTTATCAAGGGAAGTTGGTTGATATTGGTAAAGCCGAGTATATTGTAGATATGTGTAGAATCGTAGATTCATACATAGATCAAATGGAACATTATATTCAAGAACAACCAACTGAAGACATGGTAAATGTAATGCTTAAGGAAATTGAAGGATTATTCAAGATCAAGAATAATTTAGAAATAAAGGACTATATTAAAACAAAGCATCACTTTGAGTTGGTGCGTCTAGTAAATAGTAAAGCTTTGTTAGTGTATTTAATAAATAATAATGAAACATTTACTGTATTTGATATACTTGTAAATTTACAGACTAAGAACTATTCATATAATTATAATTCAGCTTTTAATAACTTTGATAAGAAAGGAACATTAGTTTGGAATTCAAATACACTTGAAATTAGACTTGATAACGAATACTTCGCTGAATTGAGACTAGGGACTGGAGAGTTATACAAACTATATAATTCAAGTTATGCTATAGAATTCAAACATAACTTAAGAGGATTATCATCAATCTCATTTGAAACTATAAGTGAATAATATTATTAAGACATTATCATTATGGTAATGTCTTTTCTACTTATTGATATAAAAAATATGTGCAAAAAGTAGGGGTCAGATTTTGGTTGTGTATTCCAATGGTGCAGCCGCTCCTCCACCACATGAACCCGCTTCCGTATACGGGTAAACTTCGGGGACTATACTCTACCATATAGTTGGAGATATGACTTTGGATGGTGAGGCACTTAAATACTTTAGTGATATAAAACTATTTACTATTTCTAAAAACCAAATAGGCAATAGAAATTACTTGTTAATCGGATATGAAGATAGTGATAAATTAGAAACGTATAGCGATGCTGTTTTATGTAGTAGCAATAACTATAGAAGCACTAGAATTATTTTTAATAGTTTTGGTGATAGTATGGGTGAAAGGAATGATGTATATAGGTTGTTTAGAAATGATAAAATAAGTTCAGTTTTAATTGATAAGGCAGCTGATTTTATTATCAAAATTATAGGCAAGAAAGTGACAAGTAATGAATTAACTAGTGATGAAAAAGAAATTTATGAGTTCTTTAACGATATAGGATATTTTAAAACTAGGGAATTTATAGAATTAAATGTTCCAGTCTTTACAAAAATGAATATGGTAGAGGTAAAAAAAACATCACAATATGTGATTGAGTTAATTAAAGAAGAGGTTATTAATGCATTTGATAATTTAGTGCAAGAGTGTCAATCCTTATCTGTTATTAAGCATAAAGTACCAATTGAAGAAATTGCAAACGAAATGTGGCACCAATTATTTGGAAATATAAACGAATATCTGGCTAAAAAATTATTTTTTGAAAATCCAAAACACATTGAGGGTGAAGGTAGATATTTTCAAAGTATTCATTTGAGAAAAAATCTTGATCTATAAAGTGAACAGATATGGACGTGGAACAGTAGGTAGTAAAACAATCATATGAATAACATAATAAGTTGCAACAAGCGTATCACAAAAAGACTAAAAGAAATAATATTTAGTCTTTTTTATATAAATTACCTGTATTAATAGTGTGAACCTTATCTACCACTTTTTTCTCACCTTTAAAGGCTAATTCATAATGTTTTAATAAGTCTTTTGGTATATCTATGTTGAATTTATTTAAAATATCATGTAATATATCATCTGCTGTAATTTCAGCTCTTAAGATTTCTTTATACCAGATAGTATGTATCTCTCTTATATGTTTTGCTATTTTTTTATTCTTTTTCCAAAAAGTCTCATATTTTGATAGTTTTTCCTTTCCCCCTCTGTACTTATAGCTTAACGCTCTGTATGCTTTTTGCTTGCTTCTGTAACCATATCCTTGCGCATCATCTATAATTTCCCCAGTTTTTTTATCAATTATAATATACCTTATACCTTCATCTTTTCTGATTCCTATTACTTTCAAATAATTCACCACCATGCAAGCATCTTTTATATTAATAATAATACTCATGATAAGTACACTTTACTTATTTAAGGAAGTTAGATTGGTATGGAAGTTAGTAGACAAATGTGTTTATTAACATCTTTTTTACGCCATAGAAAAACAAACAGGTATTCTATAATGAACAAAAAGACATAAAAATGATAAAAGGTATTGTCCAGCGAACAAAAATGTGATATTATACTTATTAGAGGTGATTAACATGATTAAAAGAGATTTATATTTAAATCAAATACGACCATTTATGCAAAAAGATTTAATCAAAATAATTATAGGCATTCGACGTTCAGGTAAATCGACATTGATGAAACAAATTATTGAGGAATTAAAAGAGACTGGTGTAGAAGACAGTCGAATTATATATCTTAATTTTGAGGACTATCACATTAGAGAGTATAAAGATACAGATAGGTTATACAACTACTTAGAAAAGAATGTGATTGAGGGTGATAAAACATATATATTTCTTGATGAAATACAGGAAGTAGAAAACTTTGAACAAGTTGTGAATTCCCTTAATGCAACAAAAGATGTTGATATATATTTAACAGGTTCAAATTCAAAAATGCTGTCAGGTGAATATGCAACATTGCTCACAGGAAGATATAAAAGTTTCAAAGTGTTCCCTTTTTCATTTAAAGAGTTAGTAGAATATCATGGAAGTAAAGATAAGAAAGAATTATTTAATTTATTTATTAGATATGGTGGATTTCCTGTTATCCAAAGCTTTGATCTTAAAGATCAAAAAATATCAATATTGAGAGATTTATATGATTCGATTGTCATCAAGGATATTGTTCAAAGACATAATGTATCTGGTGTAGATGCACTAGATAAATATATTAGTTATTTACTAAATACAGTTGCCTCACAATTTAGTGCTAAAAACATTATAAATTATTTTAAAAACGAAGGTAGAATAATCAGTAAAGAGACGCTATATAATTATATAAGTTATGCAAAAGAAGTTTTGTTAATATATTCAGCAAAAAGATATGATTTAAAAGGAAAGAAACTACTAACTACCAACGAAAAGTATTTTGTAAATGATCAAGGACTTAGAGCGACTAAATTTGATAATGTAAAAGACATAGAGAAAACATTAGAAAATATTGTATTCTTTGAGTTGTTAAGAAGGGGCTATGAAGTCACAGTAGGAAGCATTGGCGATAAAGAAATTGATTTTATCGCAACCAAAAACAATACTATTGAATATTATCAAGTAGCCTATATTATGGAAGCATCAAAAACAAGGGACAGAGAATTTGGTTCATTAAATATGGTTAAAGATCAGTATCCTAAATATGTTTTATCACTAGATAATGTTGATTTTTCTCAATTTGGGATTATTCATAAGAATATAATTGATTTTCTTCTTGAATAGAATGTAATATATATTAAATGTTAAGTAGATAAAGTGGTTTTAAACAATAAATGTGAAGTTTTAATATGCATAAGCTATTAAGTTGCAACTAAGAATGTTACAACGAGTGAATTGGTAGAATGCGAGACGATTGATATGCATATTATATAAATCAGATTAAGGGTACTGGTTCGAGTCAAGTATGGACCTTCATTTTAGACTTCTTTGCTATTGCTATCTTAATGGTATTCTTTATATTTAATTTACCTGATTAACTATAATTAATATAATAGTCACCTCTTTCTGGGGGGGTGATTTTTTATTTAATAGAGTTCGAATGAAATTTTAAAGGACATATCCGTTCAAATATAATCTATTTGGCACTATCAATTGATAGTGGGGTTTTATGACAAAAATGACTTGGATATGTTTGTTTATCATTTTTTATACACTTCGTGGGTATATTATGGTACAATTGTGGTATAGAAAAAAAGGAGTGTTGCTATGCCTAGAATTATACCAATAAGAGAATTAAAGAATACAGCAAGTATATCTAAGTTTGTTGAAGAAAGTAATGAACCTGTATTTGTTACAAAAAACGGATATGGATCAATGGTTTTAATGAGTATTTCAGTTTATGAACGCGAAATCGCAAAGAACCAAACAATTGAATTAATAAATGAATCAATTCGTGAAATGAAGAATTCAGGAGAACTTACAGATGGACATATGTTCATTCAAGAGATGAAAGCGAAATATGGTAAGTAGATTTTTACTCTCAAATAAAGCAAAAGAAGATTTAGAAAATTTATTTCAATATATATCAATTGAACTTACTAACCTTGAAAGTGCAACGAGTCTGATTATTAAGTTAGAAGATAAATTTCAATCGTTGTTAGAATTTCCCTATGCTTATCCATTAATAGAAAATGACAAGTTAGAGATGGAAAATTTAAGAAAGACAAGAGTAGATAATTTTCTTGTTGTCTACTATGTAAATGAAGAAAAAAATCATATTGAAATAATTAGAGTGATTTATCAAAGACATGATTATTTTTAAAACTGGACCAAATATTAATCGTACAATAATAAGTTGCAATTAAAATGATATAACGATGTATCATAAATGATTTACAAACATGATATGCAGTATATAACAAAGACCTTTATAGTGTGGTAGAATGTGATATGATTGATCTGTTTGTTATATCAATATATATATATGGGCACTATTTCGTTCTATCTTTACTAAATTCGATATTGACACAAATCAGGTCTTTAAGTAAAATAAAGAGGTGAGTAAGATGAGAAAAGTATTGGTATTTTTGTTGTTTATTATCGTTTTGGGACTGAGTTCTTGCAGTAACGAACCTAGTATTACAATTTGGGAAGCTGTTTCAACTGGGAACATAAGTGAAGTTGAAAAACATATAGCTAATGGTACTGATTTAAATCAACAATCTTTAAGTGAATCTACACCCTTAATTGATGCAGTGTTTTTTAATCAATACGAGGTGGCAAAACTTCTGTTAGAAGAAGGTGTAGACACAGGTCTGAAGAAAAATGATGGAACAACCGCCATTTACTTGGCATCTTATTTTTGCAACATACCAATGGTAGAGTTACTACTCGACTATGATGTTGATATTACTATTGAAAACAATACTGGTGATGTTGCATATTCAGTGGCTTCATCCGATTGGAGTGAGGGGTTAGAGGCGTCCTATCAAATAGTTGGGGAAGCCATAAATTTTCAGTTTGACATTGAGAGAATCAAAGTAGATAGAGTTGTAGTTGCAGGAATGTTAGAAGAATATATGAATAAATAGAGGTTAAGATATGAAAAAATATAATGGAATTAGTTATCTAAAATTATTGTTAACTACATTTGTAGTTGCTCACCATGCTTTTTTAGCTTTCACTCCTACCGGAGGGGGATCACCTATTCACGATAGTAATACAACGATATTTTATAGTTATGTTACATTGTTATTCGATAATTTCTTTATGTTTACATTCTTCTTTATCTCAGGGTTATTTGCTGTAAGAAGTTTACAAAATAAGGGTCCAAGAAAATATCTAGTGAATAGGTTCATAAGATTAGGAGTAGTGTTTATAGTTGCTGCTTATTCTATTAACATTATTGGTTTTTATATGATGGAAGTATTTAAAGACGTTGATCCATTTTTTGTGTTCGGATTTTCAAACTTTTTAGAATATTATAATTTTGTTGCTACAAACTCTAGCCCTGCAGCTCATTTATGGTTCCTATGGGTTTTGTTATTATTTAATATCAGCTTTGTATTAATATCACCTTTAATTAGTAAGGGTGAATCATTATCTAAATTGATATCAAAAAATCCTAAAGTTTTATTTGGAATCATGTTTGGTCTTGGAATAATATTATACAGTTTGACTACACAGATTTTTGGATATAATTTTATTACGATTTTTGGGCCGTTTAGTCTTCAAATCGGACGTGTTACTACATATTTCGCTATATACATTATTGGAATTCTATTTGGGAAAAATGGAATTGAAAATACATTTATATATGACAAATCCAAATCATCAATGCAATTTGTTATATTAATTGTTACCGGAGTGGCATCAGCAATTATTTTTTCCTATCTATTAATACATTCACAATGGACAATACTAAGTAACATTGGAGATTTATTGACAGTAGTGATCTTTACAAGTTTAACTATTGGTATTGTTACTTTGTTTATGAGATATGTAAATGGCGAAAATAGATTTTTATTATTATTGGCTGATCATGCCTTTATGATATATATACTTCATTATGCTGTTATTTCAGCCATACAGGGTATTTTTTATAACGTTGAAATCAACGGATTATTAGAAGGGATATTGGTATTTATATTGGGATATGGTTTAACAATCGTTATTGCATACCTATTAAGAAAAATACCAATCATCAGAAAGGTAACTTAACTATTGTATCTTTCTGTTAACATTAACATTAACTTTAATATCTATCTTTCTTTAACGATATAAAAAGCTGTTAATAAACACATGTCAAACACTTTGTGTCTAGTAATATCATATCAATTCACGAATCGTACCATAAGTAATTTTAGACTTAATATGTAGTGGATTTATTTGGAAGTCAAATAGTGTGTACGTGTATTATGATATGTGTTCAAATCTTCAACACAAAAAAAAGCTGACGTGTGGTGAATGTGTTGTTACCAAGTTTCTTTGTTCGCTATACAAAGAGGCAAATGATGATTTTATAAATAGAAAAATAATCGTTAAAATAAAAACATCGATTCTTGGCTAAATAAAGCCTCAGCGAGATTTTACCAACAACACATTGCACCAAACGTCAGAAAAAAAAGAAACCATCATTAGTCAATGTCATTAAGTTAAGAAAAAGAAGATTGATCTTCTCACACATTATTGTGAGG
>CAYYOU010000033.1:0-9037 GCA_964473425.1 uncultured Candidatus Izemoplasmatales bacterium
TGACTAAACTATTCTTTCAAGATATCACTTGACTTATAATAGTTTGTCACCTCTTCAATAAAAAATGATACCACTTCTTTATTCTTTTTGCAATATACTTGCACACGATTTTTAATGAAACGCAAAGTGCTGAAAATGTTAGTTTATTAAAATCAGGCAAAAAGTGTTATAATAATACTATTATAATCTCATACTTAAGAATTATTATTATTTAACTTGACATATGAACCATTGCGCATATAAAATGGATAGTGCATTTACAAGAGGTGACTAAAATGATAAAAAAAGTAATAATGAAAAATTTAATTTGTTCGAATTGTGCTGGTAAGATTGAGAGGTCTTTAGCCAAGCTTGATTATATAAACTCTGCAAGCTTTAATTTTCCTAATCAGGTCATGCTAATTGACGCTACTGAAGATTATGATGATGAAAAAGCTATTGAAGAGATCAAAGAGATTGTTGATTCTATTGAAGACGGTGTTGACACTTATTCATATGATAAACGATACTTAATTGAAACAATAAAATCAGTTGAAAGTTACTATTCTGTTTTTATAGGTATAGCTATTTATATTGTAGGTTTCATTTTTGATCACTACCATATCGCATGGGGATTTATCCCTTTATACTGGATAGGGTATTTCTTTATCACATTCAAAATTATGTCTAAGACTTTAAAAGGGATTAAAAGAAAAGAACTTTTTAATGAGAATACTTTAATGTTCATTGCGACAGTTGCTGCAATGTTCTTAGGATTTTACTATGAAGCAATATTAGTAATTATTTTCTATACTATAGGAGAATATTTACAACATAAAGCAGTTCATAAGAGTAAACAAGAAGTTTCAGCTTTAATGGATTTAAAAATTGAATATGCAAATGTAATGGTTGATGGAAAACTTGTTATAAAAGATCCTATCTCTATTAAAAAAGGCGATATAATCATTATTAAAAACGGTGAAAAAATACCAGTTGATGGTCGAGTTATAAAAGGTGCTACTTCTTTAAATACCAGTGCTTTAACTGGTGAAGCCAAACTTAGTACTGTTAAAGTTGGAGACTACATTTTAAGTGGGAACTTAAATGTAGGTAGTTTAATTGAAATTGAAGCCTCAAAAGAATACCTTGAATCAACGATTGCGAAAGTAATTGATTTGATTGAAAACTCAACAAATCACAAAGCAAAAACAGAAAACTTTATCACTAAGTTTGCACGTTACTACACACCACTTGTAACAATAGCTGCATTCTTAATGTTCCTTATACCTACATTGATTTATCCTGCTGATTACCAAGAATTTATTTACCGTGCTGCTACGTTCCTTGTAATTAGTTGTCCTTGTGCTCTTGTATTATCAATTCCATTATCTTATTTCGCAGGAATTGGTGCAGCAGCTAAAAAAGGTATTTTATTTAAAGGTAGTACCTATCTACATATGCTTACAAATGTAGATAGTATTGGAATAGACAAAACTGGTACGTTAACTCATGGTAATTTTACAGTTGGAGAATACTCTAATGATGAAACATTAAAGATTGCTGCAAGTGTTGAAAGATTTTCTAATCATCCTATTGCTAAATCAATCATTGATCATTACCAAGGTGACTATTATGAATATGAAAATATCGAAGAAATTCCAGGACTTGGATTGATTGTTGAATCAGAAAAAGGCAAAATCCTTGTTGGTAATAGAAAACTAATGAACAAACATAAAATAAAAGTAAGAGATAAGAAAGTAATGATAGGTTCAAATGTATTTGTAAGTAAAAACGGAAAATACATTGGCCGTGTTATTGTTAAAGATCAAATAAAAGACTCATCTTTAAATGTTATTAGAAGATTAAGTCGTAAATATAATATTACTATGTTAACAGGTGACAACAATCTAATTGCTAAAGAAGTTGCTGAAACACTTGGTGGAATTAATTATGAAAGTAATCTTCTTCCCGAAGATAAAGTAAATAAATTTAATGAAATGGAAACAAAAAAATTAAAAATGTATATTGGGGACGGGATTAATGATGCCCCACTACTTAAAAACGCAGACATTGGTCTTGCAATGGGTGGCGGAAGCGAAATAGCTCTTGATGTTGCTGATGTAATAATCATGAATGATGATTTAAATTCAGTCGAAACTGCTTTTAGAATTGCTAAGAAAACAAAAAATATAGTTTTTCAAAACATTATTTTATCACTAGGAGTTAAGTTCTCATTCTTAATACTAGCAGGGTTTGGAGAAATTAGTATGTGGATGGCAATATTTGCTGATGTAGGAATTACTTTGATTGCTGTATTAAACAGCTTAAGAATCATTTATTCTAGGGAGGTTAAAAAATGAGTCCAGACAAAAAGATAAACAATCTTAATGAGACAGTTCAATTATTCAAAATCTTTAGTGACTTAACTAGATTGAAAATTATAGATCTCCTACTTTCAGGGGAACATGCTGTTCAATCTATTGCGGATACACTTGAAACAAGTCAATCAGCTATCTCACATCAACTAAAACTTTTAAGAGATTTGAATGTTGTAAAAACTAGAAAATCAGGGAAACAAATTATTTATTGTTTGAAGGATAACCATATTAAAGAATTATTCTTAATTGGTTATTCACATGCAACTGAATGCGAGTAAACAAAAACACCAACTACTTATGTGAATAGTTGGTGTTTTTTTCATCTCTTTTTCTAGTGTTTAACTAAACTATACTTCTTTTTACCTCTCTTTAACACTGTGAAGCTATGTTCAATTGCATCTTCTTTTTTCACCATAAAATCTAGATCATTCACTTTTTCACCGTTAACAGAAACTGCTCCATTGTTAATAAATTCTCTTGCTTGACGCTTGGATGAAGCAAGATTTGCAGCTATTAACAAATCAACTAAATTCATATCTTCACTAACCTGAATAGTTGGAACATCTTTAAATCCATCTTGTATTTCAGATAGAGATAATGATTTAATATCCCCACTAAATAAGGCTTTTGATATTCTAACTGCTGATTCATATTCTTCTTCACTATGAACAAGAACAGTTAGTTCTTTCGCTATTAATCTTTGAGCTAAACGTTCGTGTGGAGCTTTGTTGAATTCTTCAATTGCTTTTTTAGTTTCTTCAACACTCATAAAAGTGAATTTCTTTAAGTAGCTTACTGCATCTTTATCTGGTGTGTTTATCCAGTATTGATAAAATTCATATACTGACGTTCTTTTAGGATCTAACCAGATTGATCCACTAGCTGTTTTTCCAAATTTAGTTCCATCAGCTTTAGTTAACAATGGCCAAGTGAGTCCATATCCTTTTTTATCATGTCCTAGAGTCTTTCTTATTAACTCAAGTCCAGCAGTAATATTGCCCCATTGGTCTTGCCCACCTATTTGCATTTTACAATTTTCTTCTTTATATAAATGCATAAAATCAAGTGATTGAATTATCTGATAAGAAAATTCTGTAAAACTAATTCCGTTTTCAAGTCTTGATTTAACACTTTCTTTATTGATCATATAATTAACATTAAAATGTTTACCAATATCTCTCAAAAAAGTAATAATATCAAACTGTGAAATCCAATCATAATTATTAACAACTTTGGCAGATGGTAAAATCTTTTTAACTTGTTTGGAGATTGCTTCTCCGTTTTCAAGTGATTTTTCTAATGTAAGAAGTTGTCTTTCAGAACTTCTTCCACTTGGATCACCAATTAAGCCGGTTCCTCCACCAATCACTAAAATAGGATGATGTCCTCTATCTTGTAATCTCTTTGATACTAAATATGATATAAGATGTCCAACATGAAGACTATCAGCTGTAGGATCTGCACCTACATAAAACGTAAACTTCTCACTTTCTAATGCTTCTCCAATTTCAGGATCAGTTACATCAAATAATAAATCACGCCATTTTAACTCTTCTACTAAATTCATTTTTACTTCCTCCTATATAATATTAAAAAGTTCGTCCTAGAAAAGGACGAACTTAAATAAGTCGTGGTACCACCTTAATTCTAGATTATTAATCTAGCACTTAATAAGATAACGGATTTACCGTCTGTGCTTTTCACACAGAAGCTCATAAGGGTATAGAATACAAGTTTACCTTAGTTCACACCATTCACTAAGTCTCTATAGAAAACTATAATATTCCTCTTTTAATCATCGCTTTATAAAGTTGTTTTTCTTAATACTATTGAATGTGGTAATTTTACTACTTTTTCAGTAATTTCTTCACTATTCATTAATTTTGTTAGTAATCTCATACCAACAGCTCCTAAATCATATATAGGAACATCAACACAAGACAATTGCGGTCTTGAAAGTCTTGCATATTTAGTGTTTTGGAACCCACATACACCAATATCTTCAGGAATTTTTACATCGTTTTCAAATGCGACATTCATAAATGAAATTGCAATTGAATCACGTACTGCGATAACACCATCAACTTTGCTACCTTTGAAATATTCGTTAAAGTGTTCAGTATTAATTGAAATACGTCCTGATGTTCTCATAATGTGTTTTTCTAATCCTGACTCTTCCATTGCTCTTTTATATCCTGCTTCTTTTAAGTCATTCACCATATATTTTCTAACAGTCGAAACCATAAAAATGTCTTTTCTACCTTCTTCAATTAATTTTTTAGTAATTTCATATCCTGCTCTTTCATAATCAATTGAAACAGAGGGAATTTCATCGCAATCTGGGTAACTTGTGTTTGTAAGAACTACAGGTATTTGATATGTATCTTTAATCGTTTTCAGAAATTCATACTGTGTTTCAGTTATTTCATCATTTAAATACAAGATACCATCAACTTGAGCAGCAATGATTTCTCTTAAAATATCTTCTTCACTAGCTTCTTCACTTTCTAAAATATAAAGTAAAATAGAATATTTATATACTCTTGCAATATCAGCAATTCCGTTCATCATTTCAGCTATACTTGCTCTTCCCATGTCTGGAACAACCACTGCAACCGTAGTAGACTTTCTACTCGCAAGTCCCCTAGCAAAGGCGTTTGGCTTATAACCAAGTTCTTCTATTACTTTTAAAACTCGCTCTCTTGTTTCTGGTTTAACTTTTTCAGGATTATTAATCGCTCTTGATACCGTAGCAAGCGAAACTCTGGCTGCTCCTGCTACATCATAAATAGTTGCTTTACTCATTTATAAGCACCTTCTTTCATCTACTTGATTATACCACTAATGAAAATATTTTCAATTAAAATACTGTATTTATGAAAAGTTTTCATAACTTTGTGCAAGTTGTACAAAGAGCGTAAAAATAGATATTAAAAACACCATCAAATGATGGCGTTTTAAATTATCTACGTTCTTTGATACGAGATTTCTTAGCAGAAAGTCCTCTAATATAGAAAAGTTTAGCTCTACGAACTTTACCTCTTCTAACTACTTGGATACCTTCAATTGCTGGTGAATGGATTGGGAAAGTTCTTTCTATACCAATTCCGTAAGACATCTTACGAACGGTAAATGTTTCCGCGATTCCTCCACCTTGTCTTTGTATTACTAATCCTTCAAAAATCTGAATTCTTTCTTTTTCGCCCTCTTTAATTTTAACAGAAACTTTTACATTGTCTCCTGGTCTAAATTGAGTTACATCTTCTTTTTGATAGTCTTTTGTAATATCATGTAATAATTGCTGAGACATAATAACACTCCTTTGTTTTTACATTTGCTCATAAGGATTTCCAAAGCGGAGCAAAATTTGTTTAGATTTAACAGCGTTAATTATTATATCATACCTATTTATGACATGCAACAGTTATTACCTATTTAAAAACAACCTTTTCGTATGTGTTATATTTATGGCCATTTATATATAAATAGATGTTATAGATACCACTAATGTTTTCTTCATTTATATAATAAGTAACATGTGAATCGTCACCTTCAAAGATAGCAATGCACATTGCTGTATAGGTATTACTGCTTAAATTAACTTTATACAAATGTTCTTCATAACTGTTTTCTAAAGATATATAAATTAGATCTCCTCTGTCAAATATTCCTTGGAATTCTAAACGACTACTTCCCTTATTTATACTAATGTCATATTTCCCTGGAACTGTATCAAATAAGTTCCATCTAGTATCGATAGTATCATCAGTTTCTTCTGTTGGATTTAACTCACCATGTATCTCCGCTGCTCCAAATCTTACAGGTGAAATGTCATCATATAATTCAATCTTCAATGCTCTATAGAAATTATCAGCTACTTCAAGTCGATAAGCAATCTCTTCATCTAAAACTTCAATTGTAATAGAATTTAAAATTATGTCTTCGTAATTTTCACTAAGTGGAGCCGGTATATTTAATGGTAGTAATCCATACTCTCCATGCCCACCACTATGAATCATATAATTCTGATCATCATAATATGCAACATTAGAAATATATGGGCTATAAAACTTGTATCCTAGTTCTTTCCCAAATTGATATATTTGGTCTATTGTCATTAAATCAGTATCAATCTCATAAATCACTCCTCTAGAGTAATTATCTAGTGGGGCTACATCATTTTCTCTTAATTTTGATCTATTATTTCCATTATCAAACAAGAAAATATTTCCATCCTCAAGAACAATGGCAGAATGCTGCGCATATTGCCATTCAAAATCAAGTCCTATTGGTGTGAAGAAATATTCATCAACTAGTTCTTCTCCCCAATTCTCTGGATCACCTAGTATCCAGTTAAGCTCAGATGAACTATACCCAATACTAATAACAGCGTCTTGATGTCTCCCTGACAATATAATTGAATCAGTGGTTTCATCATAAAAAACGGAGTTATTGTGGAACCAGTCAAATGTCGTCCACATTTCTGACATTCCATCAAGTTCTGGAATGTAGTCCGTTATATTCCATGTTTTCAGGATTTCTCCAGTTGATCTGTCCATTTCTACAACTACATCTTCAACAGTACCATCGAAATCACTTGTTCCAATAAGCAGGTTTCCATTTGGCATCTCAAACACATCATGGTGATATCCACCCGGTAATATAAATTCTGAATGAATTTTACCAAGATAATCTATCTCAAATAATCCAGAAGTATAATATGGACTAGAAATTAGAGTATTTGTTCCCAGTAATAAATGTCCATTTTCAAGCATAATTGGTGCCCAAGCTAAAGTAGTTGATAAATACCATCTAACATCTCCAGCAAAATCATATGCAACAGGCAAGCTTTGTGCTGCTGGCATCAACATCATTAAATTGTCTCCAAAATACTCATAAGTTGTTTCAATAACCGAAGGCAATAAAACTTCCTCAGGTAATTTGTCAGTTCTTACATTAAATATCCTTACTATGTGTTCTGTTTTCCCTGGTCCAATTTCATATAATTCAATTGTATTATTATAATCTGCATATAGTCCATAAACAGGAATACGATGGTTTGTCCTTGTATAAGAAACATATTCCATATCCGCTTCTAAAGTCTTCCCTCTTACTACCAATTTAAAGCTAACTGCTTCCTCAGTATCAAAAAGTAAAAGGCCTGATAACGGGGAAATGTGATATGGATCTAATATAAACAATGGGTCTTCTTTTGTAAAAACACCTTGATCATATTCTTTTATGAATCTCTCTTCATAATTGCTTTGGAGTTCTGTTAGTGAACTACTACTTTTTACAAAAGTCGATGTAGGATCAGACAATCCGAAAATCAAGAATCCAACCAATAATAAAGAAATCAAGAATCCAACAGCAATTATTATTAAATTGTTATCAAATAAAAACTTTTTAAAGGTTTCTTTAGTCATCTTCAGTTACCTCCTTTTGCTTGTTGAATAAATCTATTCTTCTTTCTTTTGTTCTTTTAATAGACTCATTCAATCTCCATTCCTCTATTAATTTATGGTTACCTTCAAGTAAAACTTTCGGAACTTTTTTTCCCATAAATTCATATGGTCTTGTGTAATGAGGATGTTCTAATAGGTCGTTATTAAAGGAATCCATTAAATGTGACTCATCTTTTCCTATAACATTTGGGACTACTCTTGTTACAGCATCGATCAATGCCATTGCTGCAACTTCCCCACCAGTTAATACATAATCCCCTATTGATATTTCAACGTCGAAAAAATCTCTGATTCTTTCGTCGTATCCTTCATAATGTCCACATAAAATAATTAAATGAGACTCTTCACTTAAATCATATACTATTGGTTGTTTTAAGGTAACTCCTTGTGGAGTCATCATTATTTTAGTTGCTTCTTGATAATTCTCAATACTTATTAGTGCATCATAAACAGGCTGACAACTAAGAACCATACCAGCTCCACCACCATAAGGAGAATCATCTACTTTCTTATGTTTGTTTGATGAAAAATCTCTAAAATTTATTAAATTTACTTCTACTAAACCATTTTGAATTGCTTTCCCCATAATAGATTCACCTAAAAACCCTTCAAACATCTTAGGGAATAATGTTAGAACGTCTATTCTCATAACAATCCCTCCCACGCAATTAAGTGAAGAGAATTTGTTTCTTTGTTTACTTCTTTTACAAATTCTTTTCTGAAAGGAATTAAGACTTCTTTTGCTTTTGTTTTAACAACTAATATCTCCCCTTGAGGATAGTTTCTAATATCAATACATTTTCCTATAAGTACTGAGTCATTGAAGACATCCATTCCAATTAGTTCAGTAAAGTAAAACTCATCCTCATCATCTAATTCATGAATCAATGTTTTTTCAATTACTAAATCAGATCCTTTATACTTCTCTACTTCATTTATATCGTTATATTCAACAAACTTAATGTGTTCAAGCGTTTTAACTGCTCGGTAAGATTCTACAGTTACTGGAATATAGTTACGTTCAAAGGCGATATATAAAGTGGTTCCTTTACGATATCTTTGTTCTTTAAAATCAGTAAATGACTTTACTTTCAATGTCCCTTTTAATCCGTGAGTATTGACGATTTTTCCGATAATAACTAATTCCATTTCTTTCACCTCTTATTTTGAAAACATTACTTTGCGGTTAAAGAATATATAGAGATGAAAATACGA
>CAYYOU010000034.1:0-8995 GCA_964473425.1 uncultured Candidatus Izemoplasmatales bacterium
ATTAACTTTTTAGCATTTTATGAAAAGGAAGATGTAAGCTAATTAAAAGCATTATCTTAAAACAGATATAAAAAAAGTGATATAGAATTATAATTCTATATCACTTTTTAATATATTCATTTATTTCCTTTACTAGTTCATTATACATATCATCTTCTTTGACTTTTCTTTTAATAGTCCCATCAACAAAGATTAAACCTTCTCCATTACCTCCAGCAATTCCAATATCAGCTGCTTTTGCCTCTCCTGGGCCGTTTACTGCGCATCCCATAACAGCTACAGTTATATCATCTTCAATTGTTTCTAAATATTTTTCGATTTGATCTACTAAATCAAACATTTTATATTGTAATCTTCCACAAGTTGGGCAACTAATTATTTTTGGTTTCTTATATAATCCAAGAGCACTAAGTATTTCTTTAGCAACTTTAATTTCTTCAACAGGATCAGTGGATAAACTTACTCTTACTGTACTACCAATACCTTCATAAAGAAGTATTCCTAGCCCTATCGAGCTTTTAATGGTTCCACCGAACTTTGTACCTGCTTCGGTAATACCAAGGTGGAGAGGGTAATTAAACTCTTTTGAAGCCATTCTATATGCTTCAACACTCTTTTTAACATCACTAGATTTAAGAGACAAGATAATATCATAAAAACCTAAATCTTCAAGAAGCTTTACATGGTATTTTGCTGATTCAAGCATTCCTTTGGCAGTTACTCCATATTTCTCAATAATGTGCTTTTCTAAAGAACCACCATTAATACCTATTCTAATCGGGATATTTTTTTCAATGCATTTGTCAACTACCGCTTTAATTCTTTCTTTACTACCGATGTTGCCTGGGTTTATTCTTATTTTGTCTATCCCGTTATCTGCGCAAACTAGTGCTAGTTTATAGTCAAAATGGATATCTGCGACTAGAGGAACAGTCACTTGTTTTTTGATCTCTTTGATTGCCATGGCGTCTTCCATATCTAAAATAGCTAATCTAACTATTGCACTCCCGGCAGTCCAAAGAGTGTTAATTTGATTAACAGTTTCATTGATATTTTTAGTCTTTGAAGTAGTCATTGATTGAATTATTACTTCATTACTTCCACCAATAACTAAATTCTTTACTTTTATCTTTTTTACTTGTTCACGTTTATTCATATTATCACCGCTTTAAGTATACCTTAAATAGGGAAAAAAATATAGATATCTATTGCATTTTATAAAAAAGAGTGATATATTATTAAAGAGTTTAATAGGAGGTATAAAGATGAGAACACAGTTGACATTAAAATGTACAGAGTGTAATAGTGAAAACTATCGTACTGCTAAAAATAAGAAGCTTCATCCGGGACGTATCGAAACTAGTAAATTTTGTCCAAAATGTAGAAAACAAACACTTCACAAAGAGAAAAAATAACAAAAAACTTCTAATATTAAGAAGTTTTTTTTAGTTAAGGGTGATTATATGGGAAAATATATTTATGGATTTGATGTTGGAGGAACAACAATAAAAATAGGGCTTTTCAGCAGTGCTGGAAATCTTCTAAAAAAATGGGAAATTTCAACAAACAAGGACAAAGATGGCAAGTATATTGTTGGTGATATTTACAATGCAATTTTAAAACAAAAAATTCCTTCTTCAGATATCATTGGATATGGATTTGGAGTACCAGGACCAGTAGTTTCTGGTGTCATTATTGAATGTGTAAATTTAGGTTGGGAGAATTTCGATTTAAAGGCTGAGTTTGCTCTGTTAACCGGAAATGATAATATCTTTATTGAAAACGACGCTAATGTAGCTGTTTTAGGAGAAACATGGAAAGGTGCTGCAATTGGGTATAAAAATAGTGCTATGATTACAATTGGAACTGGCATTGGATGTGGGATTGTTGTAAATGGGATGGTTTTCTCAGGAGCTGATGGAGCTGCTGGAGAGATTGGCCATTTAAGAGTGATCCATGAAAATGGTATTCCTTGTAAATGTGGTGGAAAAGGTTGTTTTGAAACAGTCGCAAGTGCGACTGGAATTAAACATGTCTTTATTGAAATGATGAATAACACAGATATTCCTTCAAAGTTAAGAGGAATGACTGGCGTTTCTGTTAAAAAGATATTTGATTCTGCTAAAGCTGGAGACGCTCTTTGTCTCGCAGTTGTTGATGAAATAAGTTATCACTTAAGTTATGCCTGTCATGTTATAAGTGTTACAACTAATCCAGCAATAATTCTTATTGGTGGAGGAGTTTCTAAAGCAGGAGAATTCTTTATAGATAAAATAAAAACTCATTTTGATGAGTTTCACTATATTCCTGTAAAAGATACAATAATCGCTTCAGCATCTTTAGGAAATGACGCGGGAATTTATGGTGCTGCGTCGCTGGTGATTTATGATTAAAACAATTCTAAATGAATTTGATGAAAATACGTATATAATAAATGAGAAAGCAGAAGCGTACATTATTGATCCTGGAACGAACTATAAAGATATCATAAAGTATGTCTTAGAATCTGACTTTAAAGTATTAGGTATCTTACTCACACATGGTCATTTTGACCATATTGTTGGAGTTAATCGCCTTATCAAAGAGTTTAACTGCACAGTTCATATTCATGAACTTGAAAGAGATTTCTTATTTGACCCAAATTTAAATCTTTCAGGGTTAACGTATAATAGATTCACCGTAACTAAAAAAGATATGGTTCAAACCTTTACTGAAAGTAGTAGTTTTATTCTTGGTAGAGAACAAATAAAGATACTTCATACACCTGGACATACCAGAGGTGGAGTTTGTTATAAATATAAAAACTTTTTGTTTAGTGGAGACACATTATTTAAAGGAAGTATTGGTAGAACAGACTTACCAACTTCAAGCAGTGTTGATATTCAAAGAAGTGTTGCTAAAATAATAAAGACTTACAGAGATAATACAATCGTTTATCCTGGTCATGGACACTTTTCAACAATCTTAAATGAGAAACGAGACAATCCATTTATAAGAGTTTAACGGCTTTTAATAGCCGTTTTTATTTTGTTTAAAAAGTTTTAGCACTCAACACTTGACACTGCTAAAAAGATAGTGTATAATATTCTTGGCAGTCGAAATCATAGAGTGCTAAAAGAGGTGAATTTATGCTTTCAAAGAGACAAGAAATAGTCCTCAAATTAATCGTTGAAGAGTTTATTAAAACAGCTGATCCTATCGGATCTAAATTACTCGCAGAGTTGCTTGAGGTTTCATCAGCTACAATCAGAAATGAAATGGCTGAGTTAGAAGAATTAGGCTACTTAGAAAAAACTCATACATCAAGTGGACGAGTACCAAGCGATAAAGGATATCATTATTATATCGAAGAGTTACTCGCAGACAACGACAACTATTCAGCAAGCTTCAACGTAATTGACGAATTATTTAGCAACAAAGAGATCAAAAGAGATGAAGCTATTAAACAAGCAATGAACTTGTTAAGTCAATTGACTAATTATACAACGATTGCACTTGGACCAAGTGCTTATGGATCTCGTGTTAAGAAAATAGAATTGGTACCTCTTTATGAGAACATATCAGTATTATTATTAGTAACAAATCAAGGACATGTTGAAAGCAAACAAATAACAATACCTGCAAATACAGATGTTGAAGAACTAAAAAGAGTAATTGAAATCTTTAATGACATTTTATTTGATTGTCCAATCGCAAAGGTAAGTGAGAAACTTCACTATGAAATCAATGAACATCGAATTAAAGAAATATTAATTTATAATTCAACAATCATTGAAACGTTTTTGGAAGCTTTTACGAAGTTTACACAAAGTAAATATTATTTATCAGGACAAAGCAAAATGCTTTATCAACCTGAATTTAACGATGTTACTAGATTAAGAGAATTACTTACATTCTTTGAAAAAAATGATATTTTCAAACTGGTAGAAGATACTACTAAAACAGGAATAACCGTAAAAATAGGAAAAGAAAATGCGATTAGCGCTATGAGAGATTGTACAGTAATTACCGTTCCTTATGGATTTGGTGATTCTGAATCAGGTACTATCGCAATAGTTGGACCAACAAGGATGGAATACCAAAAAGTAATTCCATTAATCAAATATTTGGCAGCACATATGTCGAAACTATATAAGGAGTAATAATATGACTAAGAAGAAAAAAGATACTGAAGAAATACTTAAAGAAACCTTAACAGTTGACGAGGTTGCCGAAGAGATAATTGACGCAGTAAAAGAAAAAACACCAGAAGATATCATCTTGGAACTAGAAGAGAAGATAAAGGAACTGAAAAATACGTTATTAAAAGAAAAAGCAGATCTTGAAAACACAAAGAAACGACTTGAAAAAGAACGTGTTACAGAAAGAAAATATGCAGCAATGAGTATTTGTAGGAGCTTACTTACTCCACTAGATCATTACGAACTAGCACTAAAACATAAAGTGACGGATGATGCAAATGAAAAGATATTCCAAGGATTTAAAATGATCAAAGATCAATTAAATAAAGCGTTAGAAAATGAAGGTGTTAGCATAATAGATGCCTTAAATGAAGAATATGATCCAAATTACCACCAAGCAATAATGACTGAAAAAGTCGAAGAAGTAGAATCAAATGTAGTACTAGAAGTATTACAAAAAGGATATATGTTTAAAGATAGACTAATAAGACCCGCTATCGTAAAGATAAGCGAATAATAAGGAGTGAATAATAATGGGTAAAATAATAGGAATTGATTTAGGAACAACTAACTCTTGCGTTGCCATAATGGAAGCAGGAGAAGCAAAAGTAATCGCTAATGCAGAAGGTGTAAGAACTACACCATCAGTAGTAGCATTTAAGAATGGAGAAATCCAAGTTGGGGAAGTAGCAAAAAGACAAGTAATTACGAATCCTGACACAGTCTCATCAATCAAAAGAAAAATGGGAACAAGTTATAAAGTAAAAGTAAACAAGAAAGAGTATACACCACAAGAAATTTCAGCAATGATTCTTCAAAATTTAAAGAAAACTGCTGAAGATTATTTAGGGTACAAAGTAACGGAAGCAGTAATTACTGTTCCAGCGTACTTTAATGATGCTGAAAGACAAGCTACAAAAGATGCAGGTAAAATTGCAGGACTTGAAGTAAAACGTATTATCAACGAACCAACTGCAGCTGCACTTGCTTATGGTATTGACAAAAAAGATAAAACACAAACAGTATTAGTGTATGACCTAGGTGGAGGAACATTTGATGTTTCGATATTAGAACTTGCAGATGGTACTTTTGAAGTAATCTCAACTGCTGGTAATAACCGTCTTGGTGGAGATGATTTTGATCAAAAAATCATCGATTTCTTAGTAACTGAATTTAAAAAAGAAACTGCTGTTGATTTATCAAAAGATAAAATGGCTATGCAACGTTTAAAAGACTCAGCTGAAAAAGCGAAAAAAGATTTAAGTGGAATTACTTCAACTCAAATCTCATTACCGTTTATTAGTGTTGGACCAAGTGGACCTGTCCATTTAGAACAAACATTAACTCGTGCTAAATTCAATGAACTTACTGCAGACTTAGTAGAAAACACTATGGGACCAGTAAGAAGAGCATTAAAAGATGCAAGCATGACTAAAAATGATATCGACCAAATCTTACTAGTAGGTGGTTCAATTAGAATCCCTGCCGTACAAGATGCTATTAAAAAAGAACTTGGAAAAGAACCTAACAAAACAGTTAACCCTGACGAAGTAGTAGCAATGGGTGCTGCAATTCAAGCTGGAGTACTATCTGGTGATGTGAAAGATGTATTATTACTAGATGTTACACCATTGTCACTTGGAATTGAAACATTAGGTAGTGTATTTACGAAGTTAATTGAAAGAAATACAACAATTCCATCATCGAAATCACAAATATTCTCAACAGCAGCAGCTAACCAGCCAGCCGTAGACTTACATGTATTACAAGGTGAAAGACCTATGGCAAACCAAAATAAAACACTTGGACGATTCCAATTAACAGATATCCCACCAGCACCACGTGGAGTTCCTCAAATCGAAGTAACATTTGATATTGATGCGAATGGTATTGTTAATGTGAAAGCAAAAGATCTAGGAACAGGTAAATCACAAAGTATCACTATTCAAAACGATTCTGGATTATCAGAAGATGATATTAAAAAAATGGTTCAAGATGCTGAAGAAAATGCTGAAGCAGATAAAGTATTAAAAGAAGAAGCTGATGTAAGAAATGAAGCAGATCAATTAATATTCGCAACTTCAAAAGCAATCACTGATTTAGGTGAAAGTGTAAGTGAAGATGAGAAAAAAGATGCAGAAGCAAAAAGTGATGAACTAAAAGAAGCGTTAAAAGGAACAGACTTAGAAGAAATTAAAACTAAAAAAGAAGAATTAAATACTTTAGCTCAAGCCTTAGCTACAAAAGCATACGAGCAAGCACAAAAAGCACAAGAAGAAGCACAAAATGCTAATGGAGCAGATACTGAAGAAGAAAGCAAAGATGATGAAACTATCGTTGATGCTGAATACGAAGAAGTTTAAATAAATAATATATGAAGCAGGCACTCCCTGCTTCATATCGTTATAAAATGAGGTGGAATTATGAGCAAAAGAGATTACTATGAAGTTTTGGGAATTGATAAAAGTGCAAATGAAGCAGAAGTGAAGAAAGCTTATCGTACACTTGCAAAAAAATATCATCCTGATGTTTCATCTGAAGACAATGCTGAAGCCAAATTCAAGGAAGTACAAGAAGCTTACGAAGTCCTTAGTGATTCTTCCAAAAAAGGTCAATATGACCGTTTTGGACATCAAGCTAATAACGGACAAGGATTCAATGCTTCTGGTTTTGATTTTGACATAAACGATATATTCTCAAGCTTTTTTGGTGGAGGAGGATCTCCAAGAACATCAAATAGAGCAAGAAAAGGTCAAGATATTCAAAAGCGAATGAATATCGCTTTTGAAGAATCAATTTTTGGAGCAAAGAAACATATAAGAGTAACAGTTCACGATGAATGTCATACTTGTCACGGAACAGGAGCTCATTCAAAAAGTGACGTTAAAACTTGTAGTAGATGCCATGGTAAAGGTACTGTAATCGTTCAGCAACAATCATTATTCGGTACTACCAGAACTCAAACTACATGCCCTGTTTGTAATGGTACAGGAAAAGAAGTAACTAAAAAGTGTGCTACTTGTAATGGTGATGGAATCGAATCACACAATAAAGAAATTGAAGTGAAAGTTCCAATCGGAATTGATAGTGGACAACAAATTAGACTTGAAGGCTATGGTAACAAAGGTCAAAATGGTGGTCCATCTGGTGATTTATATATTCTATTTGATGTTAGAAAACATCCTTTATACGAAAGACACAACGATGATTTGGTTGTTGAAGTACCAATTACATTTGTGCAAGCAGCAATGGGAGATACAGTCAAAGTACCAACTCCTTATGGAGAAGTTAAATTGAAAGTACCCGCAGGAACACAAAGTAAAACAACGTTCCGCTTAAAAGGTAAAGGAGCACCAAATGTTAGATCTAAAAGAAATGGTGACGAACATGTAATCATAAATGTTGTAACTCCAAAAAAACTTTCGAGACAACAACTTAAATTATTTGGTGAACTTTCAAAAACGGACCTAACTACAGATTCAACAATTTGGGAAAAGTTTAAAGCAGCAATAAAAAATTAACACAAAAAAGATTACTAAATGTAATCTTTTTTTTGATATATGTTATAATCTTTAATGAAATAATTATTTATAGAAGTAGGTGAAGAAATGAAAATAGCGTTTTATACATTAGGTTGTAAAGTAAATACATATGAGACTGAAAGTTTATGGGAATTATTTAAAGCAGATGGCTTTACTAGAGTTGATCATAAAGAATTCTCTGATGTTTATATTATTAATACCTGCACTGTTACAAATTCTGGTGACTCAAAAAGCAGAAAAGCCATTAGAAGATCAATAAAAATAAATCCTGAAGCGGTAATTGCAGTCATGGGATGTTATTCTCAACTGTCTCCTGACGAGGTTTTCTCAATTGATGGTGTTGACATAGTAATTGGAACAAAACACCGCGAGAACCTACAAGGTATGGTTAAAAAGGTCTTGAATGAAAGACAAAGGATTCAAGATGTAACAGATATCTCTAGATATCGTGAATTTGATAAGGTAAGTGTCACAAATTTTACTGAAAGTACAAGAGCTTTTCTTAAAATACAAGATGGTTGTAATAATTTCTGTACCTATTGTATTATTCCTTATGCAAGAGGGCCAGTTAGAAGTAGAGACAAAGACTCAATTTTAGAAGAAGCTAGAATGCTAGTATCAAATAACTATCATGAAATAGTATTAACTGGAATTCATACTGGTGGTTATGGACAAGATTTAGATAATTATAGTTTCTATGATTTATTAAATGATTTGAAAGATGTAAAAGGGTTAAAAAGGTTAAGAATATCATCTATTGAGATTAGCGAACTGACAAAAGAAGTGATTGATTTAATTTCAAAACATAATGTATTTGCTAAACATCTACATGTACCGCTTCAAAGCGGTAGTAATGAAATACTTAAGCTAATGAAAAGAAAATATAATAAGGATCAATATATGGATCATATTAAACAATTACGAGAAATGATACCTGGAGTAGCGATAACAACTGATGTAATTGTTGGGTTCCCTTCTGAAACTGATGAAATGTTTAATGAAATGTATGAATTCATCAAAGAAGTCGGGTTCAGCGAATTACATGTTTTTCCTTATTCAAAGAGAAATGGAACAATCGCTGCCGATATGAAAGAACAAATTAATGGTATTGTAAAGTCATATAGAGTGAACCAATTACTAAATCTTAACACTGAGCTAGCAACAAAATTCATTGAAAGTAGCAAAGATAAGACTTTAAGTGTTATCTTTGAAAAATCAGATAAAGATTTTACATATGGACACAGTAGTACTTACATTTATATAAAAGTCAAA
>CAYYOU010000035.1:0-8878 GCA_964473425.1 uncultured Candidatus Izemoplasmatales bacterium
ATGCTGTTGATTTTAACAGTGTAAAGCTAGCATCTGTAACTACTCCTTCAATACTGAATTATAATGGTGAAGTGCACATGGGGACGGCATCAAAATACACTGTAAATGAGCAAAACACCGTATATGTTCCAACAGGAGGGCATCTTCCAACAGGAGCAAACAGTGTGGTAATGATAGAAAATACAGATAAACTACTTGAAGAGATTATAATTAATAAGAGTGTAACAATGTGGGAAAACGTACTTAAAATGGGTACTGATATTAAAGTTGGAACAACACTCATCTCAAAAAACAGACCTATAACTCCATTAGTAATCGGTGCATTAAAAGCAGTAGGAACAAAAGAAATTGAAGTTTACGAGCAACTTACTGTGTCTCTTATATCTACCGGAGATGAAATTGTTGAAAATAAAGACATATTAGAAATTGGAGAAATAAGAGATATCAATAGTTTTACCATAAGCAATCATTTGAAAAATAAAAACTTTATCATCAATAATAATGAAATAATTAGTGATGATTTTGAAAAATATAAAAATGCAGTATTAAAAGGATTTGAAGATTCTGATATTGTCTTTTCAAGTGGAGGAAGTAGTGTAGGAGACAAAGACTATACCTTTGATATCCTAAAAGATATTGGTGCAGAAATTCTAGTACATGGGGTTAATATTAAACCTGGGAAGCCGACAATTATAGCTGAATACAACAACAAACTGTTCTTTGGATTACCAGGACAACCAACAAGTGCATTTTTTGTTTTAAATACATTTATTGATGTAGTTAGAGATACAATTTTCGGAATAAATAACATAATGCCTATACCTTACTTTAAAGCAAAGCTAGAACTAAATGTTCATTCAACAACCGGAAGAAGAATGTACCAATTAGTAAAAATTAAAGAAGGAGAAAAAGGAGAACTAATCGCAATGCCGTTATTTGCAAAATCAGGGATGATAAATGCTTTAAAAGAAGCTGATGGTTATATTATTATAGATGAATATAATGAAGGTTATGACACAGGGACTATAGTAAAAGTGTTTAGGTTAGGAGATTAGTATGAAAAGAAAGATATATTTAAAAAGTGTTGATTTAAAAGAAATAAACCCAATCCTTAGCAAACTATTTGATTCTATAAATCAACGAACAAAAAAAGAGAGTATTAGCACATTAGATGCCCTAAATAGAATAACTTACGAAGCAATATATGCAGCCGTTTCTTCACCATTTTATAATGCTTGTGCTATGGATGGAGTTTGTTTAAAAGCGTCAAATACTTATGATGCAAACGAATCAAATCCAATTACTTTACATAGAAAAGATTTTGAGTATGTTAATACAGGAAATATAATTCCAATTCAGTTTGATGCAGTTGTAATGATTGAAGATGTTATTGAGAATGAAGATTCATCAATAACATTGATAAAAAGTGCAAGACCATATCAAGATATTAGACCTATTGGAGAAGATATAGTTGAAGGAGACATGGTTTTACCAAAAAACCATAAGATTAGACCAGTTGATATTTCTGCACTTTTAAGTGCTGGAATAAATAGTCTTTTTGCAATTCAAAAACCTAAGGTTGCCATTATTCCTACAGGTGATGAAATAATCAGAGATATAAAAGAATTAAAAGAAGGGAAAATCATCGATTCCAATTCATTTTATCTAAAAAATGAACTGATACAATTAGGGGCAAATCCAAATATATTTAACATTGAAGCCGATGATTTCAAGAAATTGGAAAAAACAATTTTAAGTGCAACAAATGATTATGATTTAGTTATCATAGGGGCAGGAAGTAGCGCTGGAAGCAAAGACTATGCAAAAGCAATAATCGAGAAAAATGGAACAGTTTATGTACATGGTATTAGTATAAAACCAGGGAAGCCTACAATCATAGGAGAAGTAAACAACACTCCAGTTATAGGATTGCCAGGATATCCTGTTTCAACATTTATGGCATATGATATAGTGGTTAAACCACTCATTGGAAAATTTCTGAATTTAGAAGAAGAAACTAAACAATATGTTAAAGCAAAACTTACTAAAAAGTTATATTCTTCTTTAAAAAATCATGAGTTTATTAGAGTGAAACTCGGAGAAATCAATTCTGAAATAGTCGCAACTCCACTAGACAGAGGAGCTGGAGTTACTATGAGCCTAGTTAAAGCTGATGGTATTTTAGTAATTGATAAAAATAGAGAAGGATATAGTGCTAACTCGATAGTAGATGTGTATCTATTGAAAGATATAAAAGAAATACGAAAATCACTTATCGCAATAGGATCACATGATATTATTCTTGATAAGGTTGATGATTTAATGAGTAATAATGGGTTTCATTTATCAAGCGCACACATTGGTTCATTTGGTGGAATCATGGCAATCAAAGACAGAGGATGTCATATTGCTCCAGTTCATATTCTCGATGAAAATGGGGAATATAATGAATTTATTTTAGATAAATATTTAGACAATACCTATTCATTAGTAAGGGGAGTTAGTAGGACTCAAGGATTGTTTGTTAAAAAGGGAAATCCAAAGAAGATTAAATCATTGGAAGATTTACTAAGAGATGACGTTACATTTGTGAACAGACAAAGAGGAAGCGGAACAAGAATATTACTTGATTACCTATTAGAAGAAAAACAAATAGACAAAAATAAAATAAAAGGATATGATTTTGAACTTAGCACTCATACTTTAGTCGCTTCGAGTGTCAAAGATCCTCGCTTTGATACAGGGCTTGGTATAGTCAGTGTAGCAAACCTAAACAACCTAGATATTATTGAAATAGGTGAGGAACACTATGATTTTTTAGTATTAAACGAGATAATGGATACAGATATATATATCCAATTTATTAAAGTACTCAAAAGCAAAGAGTTTAAAAAAGAACTTAATAAACTCGGAGGATATAGTATATCTAATATTGGAGAAGTCATCAAAAAGAAGGAGTGATAAATTGAAAGATACATTCGAAAGAGAAGTTGATTACTTAAGAATATCAGTGACAGATAGATGTAATCTTAGATGTTTATACTGCATGCCTGATGGTGTTGTGAAAAAGTCGCATGATGAAATCATGCGAGATGAAGAAATAATTGTTGTAGTTAAAGAGGCAGTAAAAATTGGGATTACAAAAATTAGAGTAACTGGTGGAGAACCGCTTGTTAGAAAAGGTATATATAATTTGATCAAGAAAATACATGATGTTAAAGGTGTCAAAGAGATAACCATAACAACTAACGCAACTTTGCTTATTGGACATGTAAAAGAGTTGAAAGAATCTGGGATATCTAGAGTAAATTTCAGCCTAGATACCTTGGATAAGGACAAATTCAAGTATATATCGAATGCAGAATTAACATGGGACTATGAGAAACTGATAAAAGAACTAATATATTTTAATCTAACTCCCATTAAAATTAATACTGTGTTATTAAGAGGGGTTAATGATAATGAGATAAGTGATTTTATTGAGTTGGCAGATAAATATGATATTGTTATTAGATTTATTGAATTAATGCCAATAGGTCATATCAATTTTGATCATAAAACATATTTCATCAGCAAGGATGAAATACTAAAAGATCACCAGGAATTATCTTTTGTGAGAAAAGACAATGTCTCTGAGTATTATGAAGTGAAAGGGAAAAAGGGATTAATCGGTTTTATTAATCCGATAAGTCATAAATTCTGTGAAGATTGCAATCGAATTAGATTGACAGCCGATGGACATCTTAAACCTTGTCTACATAATAATAATGAAATTTACATAAAGAATACACTAGAAAGTGAAATTATTGATAAATTAAGAGAAGCCATTGAGTCTAAACCAAAAAGTCATAAACTGGATGAATCAAGTAGTAATCAGTCTGTTCGTCCAATGAATAAGATAGGAGGTTAATTTATATGGAAATGAGTCATTTAAATAGACAAGGCCATGCGAAAATGGTTAATGTTACAGATAAAAACAATACTAAAAGAACCGCAAAAGCAAAAGCAATCGTTAAAATGAAAATAGAAACTCTTACTAGAATTCTTGAAGGTGGAATTAAAAAAGGTGATGTTTTAGCAGTTAGTCAAGTTGCGGGAATTATGGCAGCAAAAAAAACTCCTGATTTGATTCCAATGTGTCATCCGTTATTGCTTACTGGGATTGATATAAGTTTTGATCATGATCTAATTTTATCAGAACTTTGCATTACATCAACAGTGTCTTTAACAGGAAAAACTGGAGTTGAGATGGAAGCATTAACTGCGGTTAGTGTTGCTGCTTTAACTATTTATGATATGTGTAAAGCAATTGATAAAGGTATGGTAATAAGCGAGATAAAGTTACTTCAAAAAACTGGTGGAAAAAGCGGAGATTTTTGGAGGGAAGAAAAATGATTGGGAAAGTACTATCAATTAATATAAGTGAAAAGAAGGGTGTTGTTAAACATCCTATAAAGGAAGCACAATTTAAAATAGATCATGGAATAGTTGGAGATGCACACGCAGATAACTGGCATCGACAAGTTAGTATGCTTGGAATTGAAAGCTTTGCAAAAATGGAAGTTGCTGAAGGTATAAAACTACCTGTGGGATCATTTGCTGAAAATATAACGACTGAAGGACTTACATTGTATGAGTTACCGGTGGGTACTATGTTTAAAATTGGTGAAACAATTCAAGAACTTACTCAAATCGGCAAAAAATGTCATACAGGTTGCGCAATTTCACAACTTGTTGGGAAATGTGTTATGCCAAAAGAAGGAATTTTTACAAAAGTTATCAAAGAAGGAATAGTGAGAGTAGGAGACAAAATTGAGATTATCCAAAAATAAAAAGATAGGGTGATAATATGTTTAGTGCTGCTGTAATAGTATGTAGTGATAAAGGAGCAAAAGGATTAAGAGTAGATACTTCAGGAGAATATATCAAAGAATTTCTTGAAAATAAGAAGTTTGATGTATTACCAAAAGAGATAATCACTGATGATACGGAAACAATAAAGAAGAAACTTCTTTATTATTCTGATGAACTTGAAGTAGATTTAATTATAACAACAGGAGGAACTGGATTCTCACCAAGAGATAATACACCAGAAGCCACAAAAGAAGTTATACTTAGAGAAGTACCAGGAATAGGTGAAATGCTTAGATCTGAAAGTTATAAAGTTACTCCAAGAGCATATTTATCTAGAGGAATATCTGGAATAAGAAATAGAACACTAATAATAAATCTTCCAGGAAGTTTAAAAGCAGTTAAAGAGAACCTTTCTTATCTTGATGATGTGCTAGATCATGGACTTAAAATTCTAAAATTAGTGGATACAGATTGTGGCCAATAAAAAAAACGACTTTAGTCGTTTTTTTCTACTTTTTAGAGTGCTCTAGTATTAAACTATCAAGTTGTTCTAATGTTACCTTGTTATATACTCTATTGTTGATAGTCATGTTGGGAGCTTCATCACAATTACCAATACATTTCACATCAACAATTGTAAATTGACCGTCACTTGTAGTTTCACCCTCTTTTACACCTAATTTAGTTTCCAAATGGGACAATAACTTAGAACTTCCATTTAAATGGCAAGTTGTTCCAGTGCATACACCAATAAGGTGAATTCCAGTTGGTTCAGTATGAAACATTGTGTAAAAGGAAGCTACACTATTGATCTCAGCATTTGAGATCTTGAACTTTTTGGAAATCAAATTTTGAATCTCAATTGGAATATATCCATACATGTTTTCTGCCTCGTGTAATATTGGGATAAGCGGGCCCTTAATGCCTACAAATTTTTCGATTACCGATTCGAATTCTTCAATGTCGATGACTTTTAGTCTACTCATTAGACCACTCCTTTATAATTCTCTCTGGGTAAGTGTAAATGTTTAACTTACTACCCCTAGCAAATCCAATAACTGTTACGTTTAGTTTATTAGCTAGTTTAACTGCAAGAGATGTTGGGGCACTTCTAGATACTATCAAACCAATGTTCATCAATGCTGATTTAAGTAATATATCAGAAGAAATTCTACCACTTGTTATTAAGTAAACATCATCACTTACTATATTATTTTTAAGTAAAAAACCAATTACTTTATCAACTGCGTTATGTCTCCCAATATCCTCAAATAGTTGTTTATTGTCACCGTAAAGTAACTCAACACTATGAACTCCTCCGGTTTCTCTAAATAAAATTGATTCTTTATTAAAGACAGCAACTTCATCAAATATTTGTTGAATGTTAAATTTATGAGTTGTATTTACAACGGGCAATTTTTTATCTTCTATTTTTACTAATTTTGCATTACCACAAGCAGTCGACATGATGTTAAGTCTTTGAGAATTATTTGCTTTGATTTCATTTATAGTTGTAACATCACACCTATGATCTTCAAGATTCAACTTAAAACTAGTTATATCTTTGATACTCTTAATAACAAATTCACTGTGAAGATATCCGATTACCAAAAATTCAATATCCTCAGGTGTTAACATCATTGTCGAATAATGTTCATTATTGACATAAAGAGACAAAGGATATTCTGTAATTACTTTATCTTTGACGTTGAAAACTTCTCTGTTTAATACTTTTTCAACATCCATATTTTGGTAATTTGAAGTGATGCTTGTATAGTCGTCATACAAATCAGATTCTTTATTTATGTTTTTAAACATATCCATTTCCTCTTGGTAGTGGCTTACTATTTGCTCTTTTATGTAGTGAGTATCTAATTTTTTGACCAATCTTTGAAAACCATAATTCTTATCTGCTAAAAACGATTCTATTTTTATAATTATTTTCTTACTATAAATTGCATTAAATGGTTCAATATATTTATTGTATTTTGATACATATGCCTCCTGGTTATCAACAAGAGAAATCAAATAATTGATAAAATCAAAATTGAGATATGCCATATCACAAGCAATACAGTAGTTATACTTATTACTTGAATGGACAAGCCCTGAATGAAGTCCGATAATCGGGGTATTCCCTTTAATAATATCGCTTACTACTTTTACATTTAATCCTTCATAATGTTTTGGGTTATTACTTACAACAATAATCTCATCGAAAACTGTTTGTAATTTTTTTATTTGAGTATGAACTAGGTATTCACCATCAATTTTTATCTCTTCTTTGTTAAATTTCATTCTTGAAGAGTTTCCACCTGCTAAGATGATAGCTGAGATATTCATTGTTAGACCTTCTCTACTATCTGACATGAAGCAACTTTTAACTCAGGAATATCACAAGTAGCATCTAATACAGTATTTGTTAACATGTTTGCCCCATCTGCGAAATGGAATGGCATAAAGACAACTAAATTACCAATTTTATCAGTAATATGAACTTCTGCGACTGTCTCACCACGGCGTGACTTGACTATAACTTCTTGCATATCAAATAAATCATATTTATCGGCTGTATATTGGTTAATTTCAATGAAATTAACTGGAACTATTTCATTGATTTCGCCGTTTTTACCTGTCATTGTTTTTGTATGGAAATGATATAATACTCTTCCTGTTGTTAATGTAAGAGGAAATTCCTTATCAGGTAATTCTTTTGCACCAAAGTAATCTACTGGAGTGAAGAGACCTTTCCCTCTACTGAATTGTCCTTTGTGTAAGAATTTAGTACCAGGATGATCCTTTCCATTTACTGGCCATTGTAAACCAATATCATCAATTCTTTTATAGTCTATTCCACTATAGATAGGTGCTAGACTTGCGATTTCATCCATTATTTCTGATGGATGACTAAAGTTTTGAGGATAACCAAGTAAAGTCATTATTTCCTGTAATATAATCCAGTCAGGTTTGCTTCCTCCAACAGGTTTAATCGCTTTTCTAATTCTCTGAACACGTCTTTCAGTATTCGTGAATGTTCCATCTTTTTCAGCATAAGTGGAAGCGGGTAATACAACATCTGCGTATTCAGCTGTTTCAGTCATAAAGATATCTTGAACTACTAAGAAATCTATTCTATTCATTGCTTCTTTAACATGAGTAATATCAGGATCACTTACAATAGGATTTTCTCCCATTACATATAAGAACTTAATTAAATTATTATAAGCTCCATTTGTAATATGAGGTAAACTCAAACCAACTTTATCGCTTAATTTAGCGTTCCAAGCTTTTTCGAATTTAGTATGATTTTCTGGTAAATGTACTTTTTGATATCCAGGATATACATCAGGTAAACCCCCAACATCACAAGCTCCTTGAACATTGTTTTGTCCACGAAGAGGATTGATCCCAGAAGATTCTTTACCAACATTACCACACATCATTGCAAGATTTGCAATACTCTTAACATGATTTGTTCCATTAGAATGTTGCGTTACACCCATTGCATAATAGATTCCAGCTTTTTCACCGGCAGCGTAAATTCGCGCTGCTGTTTCAATATCTTTTGCATTACATCCACATATTTCAGCACAACGCGTTGGTAGATATTGTTTTATTACTTCAATCATTTCTTCAAAACCTTCAGTTTTGTTTTTAATGAATTCTTCATCATATAGTTTTTCATTCCAAATTACATTCATCATACCATTTATTAAAGCAACATTTGTACCTGGCATAATTTGAACGAATACTTCAGCTTCATCAGCAAGTTCAATTCTTCGCGGTTCAGCAACAATAATCTTTGCACCATTTTTCCTTGCTTGTCTCATAAAATTACCAATTACAGGATGAGTTTCAGTTGTGTTAGATCCAATAACGAAAATCACATCATGATGCTTAACTTCTTCAATGCTGTTAGTCATTGCTCCACTACCTAACGTAGTAGCAAGGCCACTAACAGTAGAGGCATGACAAAGTCTAGCGCAATGATCGACATTGTTAGTACCAATGACTGCTCTCATTA
>CAYYOU010000036.1:0-8608 GCA_964473425.1 uncultured Candidatus Izemoplasmatales bacterium
TATGTCAAATAATGGTAAAAAGAATTTGAACGATCACTTAGAATATACTAAAACAGTGTATGAACAATATGCACAAGGATCAGAGTTTAAAACACAGATTATATAAAAAAACTCATTTCATTTGAAATGAGTTTTTAGATATTCTTATATTTGATGATTTCAGTTAGTGCTTTTTTGAAATCTAATTCTGCTTTTTCTCGCCATTTTGAGGCACTAGGAAGGAATTGTTCTTTAATTAATTTAACAGCGTAATCATTAAATTTTGGTTTCTGTGCTTTAAAAAACGAACTATTTTCAAATAACATTGCTTTAAGACTTTCTATTGTTTTTAAAGTAGAGTCACCTAGTGTTCCAAATTCAAAACAAGTAGCGTACAAATTACATGTTGCTTTCTTATCTTTATGTATTTCATATGCTCTTTCAATCATATCGCCATCAATATCGTAGAAATCTGAAGTTCCTACACCTAAAATTAGTGGATAATCCATTTTCTCAATCATATCTAAAGTAGAGTCTTTCTCAAACTTTGAATTTACAATACTCATCTGATACCTAGGACCATATCCAGTATGAATATCTACTAAAACAACATTTACAGCATCCAAATAAATATTATCAAGTTCAGTCAAAAAGTATTTTGTAGATTCCTGAAATTCTGTTCCTGAGAAATATAATCCATTACTTTGGACCTTTTGTCCTAGAAGAGTGGCTCTTTTTAAAGTTTCAGTTCCATGTTTCGTAATCATTTTTGTTAAAGAACTATAAAAATTTAATTTAGCAGTTCTTGAGGTGCTATATGATTTAGGTTCAAAGAAGTGTTTTACATTCTCAAATTCTTTGTTTTTACTTTGAAAACTATTTTTAGAGAAATTTCTGTTTAAATCTACATTATTTTCATTTGTTCTTCTCAAATTTTTCATGCCATATGGATTTAGAACATGATATATTACTACCTCAGTACTATCATCTAGTAGTTCTAAAATCTCATTGAAGAAAGTTTTTAAAGCAGAATGGCCAACATATCCTTCGATTCCATGTAGGCCAGTACATAAAACTAAGCGGTTTTTGAGATCGCTTTTTGCTTTAATAGTTATTTTATCAATGAATAAATCATCTACTACTTCGTGCTTTTTAGAGAATATATGGTAACCTTTTTGTTTTAATTTATTAATTTCCTTTAATAAATCATTTTTCATCTCTTCATAATTATTAGAATATACAAACATTAGTACCCCACCTTCAATCCTATATACAAGAATATTATTGACATAACAATCACTACCAACTGCAATAATACAGTCCATTTAAACCATTTTGAATAAGAAAATCCAGCTAGCCCAAGGGCTACAAGCAGTACAGCATTAGTTGGATAGAACATATTTGAAAATCCATCTCCTAGTTGAAACGCTAGTACTTCAAGTTGTCTTGAAATATTAGTTAAATCAAAAATCGGATTTAGTATAGGAATAATAATAAATGCTTTCGCAGATCCACTACCTATAAAGAAGTTTGCTAGAAGAGTAAATGAGAATGCTCCGATTACTGCTATGAAACTTGACTGACCATCAATTGCTTCAACGACTTTGAATAAAATCGTATCCATTATTTCTCCAGTAGTAATAACTTGTTTAACTCCAGTAGCAAGTAAGATTAATATAATACCTGGTGCTAAGTCCATTGAACCACTCAAAAATGTTTTAAAAACATCCTTATTTTTCAGTTTACTAAATAATCCACTACCAATACCACCAATTAGGAAATAGAAGGCTATTAAAATCAAATTATAGTCTTGTAAGAACGTGATAAACGGTGACAATATAATACTTATTATCATTAAGCTAAATGAACCAAAAAACCAGTATATAGCCATTTTATTAGGTTTTATATTCTCATCAAGAGTTAAGTCTTCTTTAATACCTGTATCAACTTTTTTGGCGTGATATATTAAAAAAGTTATAAGAATAAAATATATTATTATGAAAATAATTAACCTGTAGAGATAGCCACTAAATATTGGGAGCTCAGCAAGTCCTTGAGCAACTCCAATAGTAAATGGATTAGTGATAGCAGCTGAAAAACCAAATCCAGCTGCAAGAACACTCATACCAAGACCTATTTTTACATCCCACCCTAACTTCTTACTTAGAATAATCATGATAGGTACTAATGGTATTATCTCTTCAAAAACACCTATAAAAGCTCCAACTGACATAAACATAAGAGTAATTAAACTAAGAAGTAAATATCTTTTATCTTTAAATTTATTTACAATTTGAAAAATGAGATATTCAATTACTCCAATCTTATTTAAGAGTTTAATACTACCGCCAATAATCAATAAGAAGAGTATTATAGCAATTACTATTGTGTTGCCATCGGCAAACAATACTTCAAATGGTGCTGTAAATATTCTGTAAAAGGGTAGATTTCCAGTGTTTGTATATGCAAAGGAATCTGGAATAACTCTTTTAATGCCATCTATTACTTCATATTGATAAGTCCCACTTGGAATAAAATAAGTTAAAACACCAGTTATTATTAGTAAAGCAAAGAGAATAATTGTGGCACTAAAGAAAGCTTTTTTTTGAATGCTACTTGATTTATTATCCATTTTAATCCTCCTATATAATAAAATTATATCATTTAAATCATATTGAGTTTACTATTATTAAAAAAATATTTTTACTTTTTTTTGTCTTTTGACCATAAATGTTATAAAATATAAATGACTGGGGTGGTTATATGTCTAGAACTGAATTACTATTGCAAAAGTTATTGAACGTTTCTTTGTTTGTAACTATTACTACTTTCACCTTATTAATAATTGATCTGTTATTCGCAGTTATGAGTGGAGCAATCAGTTGTGGTGAACAAACAGTATTCTGCACTATTAGTGACGGGAATGCTTTTTATAAGGGTTCACTATGGACTTTGTTCATTATAATGATGGTATTCTTAATAGCAGCAAGAGTAATTTATACTATCTTGCAAAGAGAAGCAAAACTTGTTGATGTAAAAGATTACCGACGAACTTTAGTTAAGAAAGAAAATCTAGAATTTTCACAAACTAAAATTTATAGTGATATAATCAAAACAAAGAAATCAAGATATACTGATATAGACACACCAGAAGAAATTATTGAGAATGAAACTATCGAAGAAGATAATGCTACCTTAAGAGATAGAATAAAAGACATTAAATTACCGTTCTTCACAAAACGTAACCTTGAAAACAGTTTGAAAAAAGAAGAAAAAGAAGAGATAGATGTTATAGAATCAGATGAAATTCTTGAAGATGAAGTAGTTATAACTAAAAAAGATAACTTCTTTGTTAGATTCCTACATAAATTAAAAAGTATACATTGGCTCTTTTGGAAAAAAGAAAAAGATCCTAATGATGTGTTAGAAGATGAAACTCTTGAAGACGGAGAAGAAAAAACTAAAAAAGATAACTTCTTTGTTAGATTCCTAAATAAATTAAAAAGCATTAATTGGCTATTTTGGAAAAAGGAAAAAAATCAAGATGATATCGAATTAGAAGAGACAGCAGAAGAAACAGTACCTGAAGCTAAAGTAGTAGTTGCTAAAACAGTAGCCAAGAAAGCTTTGGTTAAAGAAGAAATAGTAACTCCAAAAGCATCTAAAGAAACTTCACCAGTAAATCCAAAACCTACTGTTTCAAAAACAAAACCAGTTATGGTTACAAAAACAAAAGCTGATATCATTGAAAAGATATTTGAAGATAGTGGATTAAGTAAAAATAAGAGCAATAAATTCTTAGGTACTTTTAGCAAAGTAATCACAGAAGAACTTGCTAAGAGAAATGATGTAGAATTAGATGGAATTGGATTAATCACAACAATCCTCATGCCAGCTAAGGAAGCAGTTAATCCACAGACTAAACAAAAAATAATTGTGGATGCACATCACCAAGTAAGAATGCGCTTTTCTGATGATTATAAGAAGAAATTTGAGTAACATAAAAAGACAAGAAATTCTTGTCTTTTTTTTGAAAAATTTTCTTGGAATTTAATATAATTATGGTATGATGGTGTTGTAGAAAGATGGTGATGAAATGCTTTATATAGATACTAAAACTAACAAAATTGATCACTGTGGTTTTTATTTTGGGTTAGAGGAGTATTTGATCAAAGATTATGACTATAAAAGTGATATCTTTTTATTGTGGAGTGTTGAGCCTACAGTAATGATTGGACGACACCAAGTAACTAGATACGAAATAGATGAAGATTTTGTCAATGATAACTCCATCCATGTTGTAAGAAGGAATAGTGGAGGTGGAGCAGTTTATACTGATCCTAACTGTCTTCAGTTTTCTTTTATAACAAGTAATAAGAGTCATTCAGATATTTTTAGAGGTCAAGTAAACCATATTGTAGACACAATTAAAAGTTTAGGAATTGATGCAAAGTTCACTGGAAGAAATGATATCTTATCAAACGGAAAAAAATTCAGTGGTAACGCTGAATATATTTATAAAGATAGAATGGTTATGCATGGTACAATTTTATTTAAAACTGACTTCAATAAATTAGTAGGAAGTCTAACACCAGATAAATCAAAACTTACTAGTCACGCTATCACTAGTGTAAAGGCAAGGGTAGTAAATATTGGTGATTTACTAGACATGAGTCTAGAAGAGTTATATGATTACATTGTCAAGAAAATAACGACAACATCTGTTGACTATAAAACACTCGATTTAGATAAGATATCTGAATATAGTAAGAAGTTTTATACAGATAGTTGGAATTACGGTAAAAGTCCAAAACATGAAATCGAAAATAAAATAAAATTTGATGCTGGAAATATATCAGTATCTGTTCAAGTTAAAAAAAATAAAGTTAAAGATATGAAGATAAATGGAGACTATTTTAGTCTCAAAAAAATAGAAGACTTTGAAAACGCTTTTATAGACTGCGAATACGATTATGACAGCTTTATGGAAATCTTAAAACGATTAAGAGTAAAAGAATTCATCTATAAACTCAAAACAAGTGAGTTTTTGGAGTTATTCTTTGGAAAAAGAAAGAAAGCAAGAATAAGCAAACCAGATTACTTAAAAATTGATATGAAGAACTTGAATAAAGAAACAAAAAAAATAAGAGCACTTCTCAAGCAACATAACTTATATTCGGTTTGCCAGGAAGCAAGTTGTCCTAATCAATTAGAATGCTTTGCAAGTAAAACAGCTACATTCATGATTTTAGGAAATCATTGCACTAGAAATTGTAGATTCTGTGATGTTACACATGGTGTTCCATTGAAAGTAGACTCAAATGAACCTGCAAATATTTTAAAGGCAGTTGAAGTAATGGATTTAAAACATTTAGTTATTACATCCGTTACAAGAGATGACTTAGAAGATTATGGTTCAACTCAATTTGTGAAATGTGTCGAACTTGTTAAAGAGAAAAGACCAAATACAACAGTTGAAGTATTAATTCCTGATTTTATGGGAGATTATGACTCTCTTAAAAGAGTAATTGATTCTAAACCAGATGTACTGAATCATAATTTAGAGACAATTGAAAGGTTGTACCCAGGATTTAGAGATAATGCTGATTATAAACGAAGCTTAAATCTATTAAAAACTGCCAAAGAAATTAATCCAAACATTCTTACAAAATCTGGAATAATGGTTGGAATTGGTGAATCACCTGAAGAAGTACTAGCTTTAATGGATGAATTAAGAGGCGTTGGTTGTGATATTATTACAATCGGACAATACTTACGGCCTTCAAAAGAACATGTTCCAGTATTAGAATATGTTAGTTTAGAGATATTTGAAATGTATAAGAAAAAAGGAATTGAAAAGGGCTTTAGATATACAGCTAGCGGACCACTTGTAAGAAGCTCTTACCAGGCCTTAAAACAATTCAAAGGAGATTGATTATGAAAAAAACAGTGCTTTATGATAGTCACCTTTTAGCAAACGCAAAAATGGTGGACTTTGCTGGATTTATGATGCCGGTTGTATATACATCTATTACGGAAGAACATAACTATGTAAGAGAAAAAGCAGGAATGTTTGATGTTTCTCACATGGGAGAATTTTATGTAAAAGGAACAGAAGCTGAAAAATTCGTTGATAACATCTTTACAAATGATGTAGTAACGATGAATAATAACCAAGTATTATATGGAATGATGTGCTACCCAACTGGTGGAGTAGTAGATGATTTATTAGTATATAAAATTAATAAAGACTCATTCATCATGATTGTTAATGCCTCAAATATTGACAAAGATTTTGATTGGGCAACAAAAAACAATACATTTGATTGCACATTAACAAATGAGTCAGATAATATTTCAGAAGTTGCTTTACAAGGACCTCTAGCTGAAAAAATACTTAATAAATTGACTGACTTTGATCTTACAACATTACCATTCTTTACATTCCAATACATGAAAATAAACAATAAGGACGTTTTAGTATCTAGAACAGGTTATACTGGTGAAGATGGTTTTGAGATTTACGCTGATCACGATGTAATATTAAACGTGTGGAACGAAATTTTAGCCGAGGGTAAAGAAAATGTTATGCCTTGCGGATTAGGATGTCGTGATACCTTGCGTTTTGAAGTAGCACTTCCACTTTACGGAAATGAACTTTCTAAAGATATTTCACCACTTGAAGCCGGTCTTGGATTTGCAGTTAAACTTGATGCTGGTAATTTTATAGGAAAAGATGTACTAGTAGCTCAAAAACTTAATAGAACAACAAGAAGAATCGTTGGACTTAAACTACTTGACAAGGGAATTATTAGACATGGGTACGAAGTCTATCATAATGATACGCTAGTTGGTGAAGTAACCACCGGTTACAAATCACCATGTACTGGGGAAACAGTTGCACTTGCAATGATTGATAGACCTTATGATAAATTGAAAACAGAGTTAACAGTAGATGTACGTGGCAAAAGAAAAAAAGTTGTAGTTCGCAATAAGAAATTCTATCAAAAAAGTTATAAGAATTAAGAGGAGGAAGAAAAATGAGTAAAATTGTAAAAGGATTGTATTACACAAACACACACGAATGGGTAAAAGTAGAAGAAGGATTTGCATATATTGGTATCACTGATTATGCACAAGAAAGTCTAGGAGAAATAGTCTTTGTTGAATTACCTGAAGAAGAAGACCAAGCAGAAGCTGGAGAAGAATTCTCAGCAATTGAATCAGTTAAAGCAGCATCAGATGTACTTAGTCCAATCACAGGAATTATTGTTCTTGTAAATGATGATTTAGAAGATGCACCTGAACTTATAAACGAGGATCCATATGAAAACTGGATCGTAAAAGTTGAAATGGAAAATAAATCAGAAATTAATAAATTACTTAGTGCTGAAGAATATAAAGAAATCTGTGAATAGGAGTGATTAACTATGTTTAAATATTTACCTCACACAGAAAAAGACATTCAGGAAATGTTAGAGGTAATTGGGGTAGACAGTATAGATGATTTGTTTCATGAAATTCCAAGTGAAATGTTGGGTAAGGACTTAAATATACCCAAATCACATAGTGAACTTGAAATTTACAAAAGATTTGCAGATCTTGCCGCTAAAAACAAGTACTTAATTCCTTTTGTAGGCGCAGGAGCATATGATCATTATACTCCTTCGGTTATTAGACATATTATTGAAAGACAAGAATTTTTAACGGCCTATACACCTTACCAACCTGAAATATCACAAGGTACTCTTCAATATATTTTTGAGTACCAAAGTATCATTTCAGAGTTAACAGGAATGCATGTTTCAAATGCATCAATGTATGATGGTGCTACAGCTACAGCTGAAGCAATGTTTATGGCAACAAATGTTAAAAAAACAAAGAAAATTCTAGTTTCTAAAACAATTAATCCTAATATTTTAAAAGTTGTTGAAACATATGCAATGTACCGTGGAATAGTTGTTGATTATATTGATGAAGTTAACGGAGTTACAAGTATAGAAGACTTTAAAAACAAAAATTCTGTAGAATACGCTGGAATTATCGTTCAAAACCCAAACTTTTATGGAATTATCGAAGATTACTCTGGATATAGAAGCATCTTAGATGAATCAAAAGGTCTTTTTATCATGAATCATGATTTAAGTGCGTTAAGCATCTTAAAAACACCATTTGAATATGGTGTTGATATCGCAGTAGGCGATGGGCAAACACTTGGTATTCCTCTTCAATTTGGGGGACCATATATTGGCTATTTAGCAACAACTAAAAAGTTGATGCGTAAAATGCCAGGACGTATTTGTGGTGTTACAAAAGACAGTGAAGGAAAACGTGCATTTGTATTAACTCTTCAAGCAAGAGAACAACATATTAGAAGAGATAAAGCAAACTCAAACATTTGTTCTAATCAAAGTTTGCTTGCCTTATTTGTAACAGTGTATACTGCTGTAATGGGTAAACAAGGTATTATTGAAGCTCAAACAAATAGTGTTAATGCAACTCATTATTTATATGATGAAGTTACTAAATTACCTAAATTTAAAAAAGTATTCAAACATGATTTCTTTAAAGATTGTGTTATTGAAACTACTTTAGATCCATCAATGATGAACGAAAAATTAGCAGAAGC
>CAYYOU010000037.1:0-8221 GCA_964473425.1 uncultured Candidatus Izemoplasmatales bacterium
AAAAAGACTAAGACTAGTTTATTCCAAAAAAGGTGAAGAATCTAACATGGTTTTAATTGACGCAACAAATAACGGACAATCGGGACTTAAAATACTAGAACCTCTTTATGTGCATGAATTCGATTCATATTCAGAAGAAGTAAAAAGAATATTTAATTTTGGAAAAGAGTGATTGTATGCAAAGACAAAAAAGTTTTCAGAATGACTTTTCTACACTCTATCTTGTAGCTACACCAATAGGAAATCTTGATGACATGTCATTTAGAGCTGTTAAAATACTGAAAAGTGTTGATATTGTTTATGCTGAAGACACAAGAGTTTCAGGGAAACTTCTCAAACACTTTGAAATCAGTAAACCTTTAAAAACATATCATGATTTTAACAAAGAATTTAAGACAGAAGGGATTATCAAAGAACTATTAGATGGATTAAATATTGCCATTATTAGTGATGCTGGCTATCCTTTAATAAGTGATCCTGGATACTTCTTAATAAGAGAAGCGATTAAGGAAAATATTAATGTGGTTTCAATACCTGGAGCAAATGCTCTTCTAAGTGCTTTAGTAGTATCGGGTATTCCACCAATGCCTTTCCATTTTTATGGGTTTTTAGACAATAAAGAGGGTAAAAGGAAAAAGGAAATAGAAAGACTTTCCAATTTAGAAGAAACAATAATCTTTTATGAATCACCTCACAGAATTAATAAAACGATTAAAAACTTACATGAAGTACTTGGTGAAAGAGATTTAGTTGTCGCTAGAGAACTTACAAAAAGATATGAAGAAATTATCAGAGGAACAACTTCTTCTTTACTTGAATTAGATGATTTAAAAGGTGAAATTGTTATTATTTTAGAGGGAAAAAGAAAAGAAGTAATCCCTAGTGACTTATCGATATTAGAAGAAGTAAATCAACTAATTGAGTCAGGATTATCTTCTAAAGATGCGATTAAACAAGTGGCTAAGAATCGTAATATTCCAAAAAACGAAGTTTACATGGAATATCATACAGATTAGTTCCATTAAATATAGAAAAAACTTTTGTTTAAATATGGTATGTTATATAATACAAATATTATACGAGGAGTGGTAAAATGAGCAAAACATTCTACATTACAACACCTATTTATTATTCTAGTGGGAAACTTCATATAGGTAATTCTTATACAACAGTTCTTTGTGATACTGTTAATCGTTATAAGGCTCTAAGAGGATATGATACTAGATATTTAACTGGGATGGATGAACATGGACAGAAAGTTGAAACGGTTGCCAAAGAGCTAAATATAACTCCTCAAGAACTTGTGGATACTTTAGCAGGAAATACACAAGACCTTTGGAAATTATTAGACATTGAATATGATGATTTTATTCGTACGACGGATAAAAGACATAAGAAAGTTGTTAAAAAGATTTTTGAACAACTTCTTGAACAAGGAGATATTTATCTAGGAGAATACGAAGGATATTATTGTATGTCTGACGAAGCTTTCTTCACAGAAACTCAACTTGGTGAAGATAATACTTGTCCTGATTGTGGTGGACCTACAGAACTTGTGAAAGAAGAATCATATTTCTTAAAACTTTCTAAATATGAAGATAGACTATTAAAGTATATTGAAGATAATCCTGATTTTATAACTCCAGAATCTAGAAAAAATGAAGTGGTCGCATTTATAAATCAAGGACTTCATGATTTATCTGTTTCAAGAACTAGCTTTGATTGGGGTGTTAAAGTTGTATCAAACCCTGCTCATGTTGTTTATGTATGGATTGATGCACTATCAAACTATATAAGTGCACTTGGATATAATACAGATGATGATTCACTTTATCAAAAATACTGGAACGGTGATGAGGTAGTACATGTTGTTGGGAAAGATATTTTACGTTTCCACGCTATCTACTGGCCAATTATGTTAATGGCATTAGATGTTCCACTTAACTTTAAATTATACGCTCATGGTTGGTATTTAATGAAAGATGGCAAGATGAGTAAATCTAAAGGAAAAGTAGTATATCCTGATAGTCTAGTGGAAAAATATGGACTTGATCCATTGAGATATTACTTACTGAAAGAATTACCATATTCAGGAGATGGAGTATTCACTCCAGAAGATTTTATTGCTAGAATAAACTATGATTTAGCAAATGACTTTGGTAATTTGCTAAACAGAACAATTAATATGATCAATAAGTATTTTGACTCTAAATTATCTAAACCAGAAAAAGAGTATTTTGAATTTGATAAAATCCTTAAACAAAAAGTTCAAGATACCGTAGAGTTATATACAAATGATATGGATGAATTCAAAGTATCTTCAGCTATTCAAAATATCTGGTCTTTAATCTCAAGAACTAATAAGTACATTGATGAAACTTGTCCTTGGGTTCTTTCAAGAGATGAAGACAAGAAAAAAGAACTTGAAGATGTTCTATATAATCTAGTGGAATCATTAAGACATATTGGAATCATGTTAACTCCAATACTTATTGAAGCAAGCAAAGAGCTATTTAAACAACTAAATATTCCAAAGAAACTCCAAACATGGGGAAGCATTGGATTTGGTAATTTAGATAAAGTAAAAGTTACAGATAATCCTATTCCGTTGTTCCCAAGACTTGATAAAAAAATCGAAGAAGAATATATAACTAATCTTTTAAACAATGAATCAATTGAAGAGAAAATCGAAGAAGAGTATATTGATATTGAAGATTTTACAAAAATCGAGTTAGTTGTTGGTGAGATACTTGAGTGTTCTGTACATCCTAACGCTGATAAATTATTAGTGTCTAAAATAAACACAAAAGATAGAGTTAGACAAATAGTTTCAGGAGTTTCTAAATATTACAAGCCTAAAGAGTTAATAGGTAAAAAGGTGATTGTTGTAAGAAACCTAAAACCTGTTGAACTTCGTGGAGTTCTTAGCGAAGGAATGATTCTCGCAGGTAAAAACAAAAACACATTAGAAATACTTGAATCGACTGACTTATTACCAGGAGATAAAATATCATAATGAACGTTTTAAAAAATGAATATAAGAAAATAATTATTATCGCTATTGGGAGTTTAATATATGCTCTAGGTATTTTATGGTTTTTAGATCCACTAGGATTGTACTCAGGTGGGCTTACAGGGATATCACAATTATTAATGAATATATCATTAAAGTATTTTAATTTATCAATAAATTTAGGATTATTAGTATTCATCTTAAATATTCCAGTTATCATTTTTGGATATATAAAAATGACGAAAAAATTTATTTATTACAGTATCTATTCAGTGGCACTATCATCACTATTCCTTGGATTATTTCCTGTACATATCTTTCTTGAAAACGACATGCTATCAAACGCTCTTGTTGGAGGAATATTAATGGGAATTGGCGTAGGTCTTAATTTAAGAGTTGGAGGATCTGCTGGTGGAGTAGATATTATATTTCAGTATCTAGCATTTAAGAAAAATATTACGATGGGATCACTTGGAGTAATATTGAATGGTTTCATTATTTCAATTGCTGGTATTCTATTTGGATGGCCTATCGCAATATATACAATTATTAGAGTAATAATAACAAGTTTAGTTATTGATAAAGTACACACATCTTATAACTATATTAAGTTAGAAATCATCACCGAACATGGAGATGAAATCGCAAACTTATTAGTTTCAAAAACAAATCATGGAGTAACTGTTTCTACAGGAAAAGGCGCTTATTCAGGTAAAAACAAAGACATATTAAATACTATAATTTCATCATATGAATTAAATAAATTTCGATTACTAATTATAGAGATAGATAGTGAAGCATTTATCTCAGTTACAACAGTTAAGAAGGTTGTGGGAAACTTCACAAAGATATTTATTGATTAATAAAAAACTAGTTAATTTCATTGACAAAGATAGTCAAATAATATATTATATATTTCGGTACATTTACACAAAGATTTATCCCACGCCCGATATTATAATAATATAATTGGAGGAATGAACATGAAAACATTCATGGCAAACAATCAAAACATCGAACGCAAGTGGTTTGTTGTTGACGCAAAAGGTCAAAGACTTGGCCGTTTATCTACTGAAGTTGCAACAATTTTAAGAGGTAAACACAAACCAACATTCACACCGCATGTTGACTGTGGTGATTACATGATAGTAATCAATGCAAAAGACATAGAGCTTACTGGTAACAAATGGGATCAAAAGAAATACTACAGACATTCACAATATCCAGGTGGACTTAGCACTACTACAGCAAGAGAAATGAACACAAAACACCCAGAGAGAATTGTTGAATTCGCTGTAAAAGGAATGCTTCCTAAAGGAAAATTAGGTCGTCAAATGTATAAGAAATTATTCGTGTATGTTGGGAACGAACACCCACATACGGCTCAAAAACCTCAAGTTTTTGAACTGAAAGGTTAGGTGAAATTATATGGCTAAGAAAGTAATGTACAGAGGTACAGGACGTAGAAAAAGCTCAGTTGCTCGTGTTATGTTAACACCTGGAACAGGTAAATTCATCATTAACGGAAGAAAATTTGACGCTTACATTCCATCAGCTGCAACAAGACTAGATGTAGAACAACCACTAGAAAAAACTGATAATATGAAAACATTTGATATTATGGTTAATGTATATGGTGGAGGTATTACAGGACAAGCAGGAGCAATCCGTCACGGAATCACTCGTGCTTTACTAGAAGTAAATGCTGATTACAGAAAAGTATTGAAAGCAGCAGGACTTATTACTAGAGACCCAAGAGTTAAAGAACGTAAAAAACCAGGACTTAGAAAAGCTCGTCGTGCACCACAATTCAGTAAACGTTAAGATTGTAATTAAAAACACAACATCCCACGTTGTGTTTTTTTATTACACTATTATATTTCATTGTATTTTAAGCATACTTATACTATAATATGATAGGTCAAGGAGTGATAAAATGAGTGTACGAGTTAGATACGCACCAAGCCCTACAGGGCATTTACATATAGGAAACGCAAGAACAGCACTATTTAATTATTTATTCGCTAAGAAACATGGCGGATCTTTTGTAGTTAGAATAGAAGATACAGACATAGAAAGAAATGTTGAAGGTGGAGTTGAATCACAACTAAAATATCTTCAATGGCTAGGAATTGATTGGGACGAATCAATCGATAAAGATAAAGGATTTGGCCCATATCGTCAATTGGATAGATTAGGTATATATCAAGAATATGCCAATCAACTTTTGTCAAAGGGATTAGCTTATAAGTGTTATTGTACTCCAGAAGAATTAGAAGCTGAAAGAGAACAACTTATTGCAGGTGGAAGTGACAAATTTCATTACTCACAAAAATGTTTAGGGCTCCCTGAACAAGACAAACCATTTGTCTTAAGATTCAAAGTTCCAAGTAATACTGAGTATACTTTTGATGACTTAGTAAAAGGTGAAGTCACATTCAGAAGTGAAGACATTGGCGACTGGGTTATGATGAAGAACAATGGAATTCCAACATATAATTTTGCTTGTGCAATTGATGATCATTTAATGGAAATATCGCATGTTTTACGAGGTGAAGATCATATTACTAACACACCAAAACAAATGATGATATATAAAGCATTTAAATGGGAACCTCCTGTTTTTGGACATATGACATTAATCGTAAATGAAAACAATAAGAAATTATCAAAAAGAGATCATTCTATCATTCAATATATTGAACAATATCAGTCATTAGGATATCTACCAGATGCATTATTCAATTTTATATCATTACTTGGATGGAGTCCTAAAGGTGAAGAAGAAATTTTATCTCACGATGATTTCGTTGAGATGTTTGATGAAACAAGGTTATCAAAATCTCCAGCGAAATTCGATAAGGAAAAATTAGCTTATATAAACAATAGATATATTAAGGATTTATCAATTGAAGATACTATTGAATTATGTATGCCTCATTTAATTGAGGAAGGTATCGCGGTCGACAAATCAGAAGAATGGATCTATTCACTTGTATCTGTTTTTAAAGATAGAATTAGTTATGGTGCAGAGATTATAGAATTATTTGATGAGTTTTTCGATCAAGAATTTGTTCTTGATGAAGAAGCATCTGAATTTTTAAATCAAGAAGGAGTAACTGAAACACTTGTAGCCTTTAAAGATTTATTGGTTAGTTTGAATTCTTTTGACGCATCAAACATAAAACCTCTAATTAAAGAAGCGGGTAAAATTAGTGGTTCAAAAGGTAAGATGTTATTCATGCCACTTAGAATAGCAACGACTGCTTCAATGCATGGTCCCGACCTTCCTCAGGTTTTGGCAATTTTAGGAAAAGATATTGTTATTGAAAGATTAAAATTATTTATAAAATAAGCCTATAATATGGCTTATTTTTTTGTTATAATAAATTTGAGAAATCAAAATATAGAGGAGTAATATAATGAATGGTGAAAATAGATTAAATTTAAGCGTCGGAATGGAAGTAATGGTAGTTGAAAAGCAAAATCAAAAAAACGGAGTTTTAACTTTTGGAGTTATTGCAAAAGTTTTAACTAAGTCTTCGAGTCATCCATATGGAATAAAAGTAATGTTAGAAGATGGAAAAGTAGGTAGAGTTAAAGAAATAGTTAAGAAGTAATTGGGGGTTATTTATATGGAAACTAGAGTTAATAAATTTTTAAGTGAAGCTGGTTTTTGTTCAAGACGAGAAGCCGACAGACTCATTGACGAAAAAAGAGTAACTGTTAATGACAAAGTTCCTGAAAAAGGCTTAAAAGTCACTGATGGAGATATAGTTAAGGTTGATGGGAATATAATCTCAAAATCAGTACTTCCCATATACATTGCTCTTAATAAACCAGTTGGAATTGTTTCAACAACAGACCATACAATTGAGGAAAATATTGTTGATTTTTTAAATCATCCAAAAAGACTTTTTCATGTGGGTAGACTTGATAAAGCAAGTGAAGGATTAATATTTATGACTAATGATGGAGATATCGTTAATAAGATTTTAAGAGCCGGTAATTTCCATGAAAAGGAATATATTGTTGAAGTTGATAAAGAAATAACTCCCGCGTTTTTAGCAATGATGAGAAAAGGAGTTCCAATTTTAGATACTACAACAAAATCATGTAAAGTTGAAAAAGTTGATGAGTACAAATTTAACATAATATTAACAGAAGGACTCAATAGACAAATAAGAAGAATGTGTGATTATTTAGGATATAAAGTAAAATCATTAAAAAGAATTAGAATTATGAATGTACACTTAGATGTTAAAACGGGTAGCTGGAGATATTTGACCAATGAAGAAATTGAGGGCTTAAATAAACTTGTTAATTCTTCTATTAAAACAGAGGATGCAAGCAAGTGATAAAAGTTTATGGAATAAATTCATGTAGCTCATTTAAAAAAGGAGTCAAGTATTTCGAAAAGCACAATATTGAAATAGTTACTTATGATTTAAAAGTAACAGTGCCTACAAAAGAAGAAATGAAGAAATACCATGAACAAAGCGGTTTAGAGATAAAAAAATTCTTCAATACTAGTGGCAAATTATATCGAGAATTAGAGATAAAAAATAAATATAAATCAATGTCTCTAGGCGATATTTATGAACTATTAAGCCAGCATGGAATGTTAATTAAACGTCCATTAGTCATATATAAAGATCAAGTTTTAGTTGGATTCAATGAGGAAAAATATGATGAAATTTGGAATAATAATCAATTATAAAAAGCGTTAAATTGAAGCATAGAAAAAGTGGTAATTATTATAAAAATGTTTAAACAGGCCGTTATCTCATAAAATTTGTTTGCAATATATTAAAAAATAGATTATAATAATTCATGCAAATAAGAATGAAAAGGAGATTCAAATGATTGGAACAGTAAAATGGTTTAATTCAGAAAAAGGTTATGGATTTATTACAACAGAAGAGGAACTAGATATTTTTGTTCATTTCAAAGCAATCACTGGTGAAGGATTTAAAACTTTAGACGAAGGTCAAAAAGTTGAATTCGAAGTGGTTGAAGGAGATAGAGGTCCTCAAGCTGCAAACGTAGTAAAACTTTAATTAATTAACAAACAGGAGTTTTTCTCCTGTTTTTTAATTGTTTACTTATCGTTAATATTCACTTATAATTTAGTTGTAATTATATTTATTAATTACTTCAATAAAATTGACTAAATGAAAATTTAATCGTATTATATTACTCAGTAAT
>CAYYOU010000038.1:0-8212 GCA_964473425.1 uncultured Candidatus Izemoplasmatales bacterium
TTTCAAGAGACAGATTATTTTTAAACTTTACATCACACAACCCAGCCTTAATTACAAATGGTCCTGGTGGATTAAACGGTTCAATAAAAGGTATAGGTTATGTACCTAAGCCTGAATACCTAGAAGAAATTTTCGAAAAATATATGGAACATATTAACTCTTATGATGGTGATGACGAAGCGTATAGCCAAAGAGGTTTGGCTTTACTTGTTAAAGAATTATACAATGATGATGTTAGACATAGAATTGATTTTTCTTTACTCACTACCCTAGAAATGGCAAAAAATCACACATGGGAAAATGTACAGGCTAATAACGAAGCCACTTATATTTTCTATCAACCACCAGTAATTTCTTATGAATTACGCGGGAAAGTAGAAATAGATGATGATGGTATTTACAAAAAATTTGTAAATGCACAACACGATGTATACCATGCACCAAATATAGAACGATGGGTTACAAGACCAGCATTAGTTTTCCATATTGAAGAAGTGTATAATAACTCCGTTTCTAAACAAGGTTTTGGGAAACAAATGAAGTATCCATATTAAAAATTAGTAAGCTAACTATTTAAGCAAAGAAAGGATAAAATAATATGAAAAATAATCGTTTCTTATTGCTTTTAATAATCGTTTTAATGTCTATAGTTATGAGTTCATGTGGTGAAAAAGAGGATAGTGTAACTAGAGACGACGAAGCCTTACACGTAGGATATATTTCAACTGGATTTCCAGCAGTGTTTATGCCTTGGCTTTCAAACCAAGGCATAGCAACTGAATTATCAAGCATGATCTTTTCGACTTTGTTCGCATATGATAGTGATAACGATGTGTTTGATCCATTATTAGGAGACTCATGGGAATACTTAGTTGATCCTACAGAGGTACCGGAAGACCAAGATTATTTAGCAGTAAAAATAAATTTAAACAAAGAAGCAACATGGAGTGATGGAACACCAGTAACACCTGAAGATGTCTATTTTTCATTTGATTTAGCATCTGACTTTAGTCGATCATCTCATGCTGGAACTCTAGCATGGACTGGAGATTTAATGCATGATTACAATAGTGATTATTCAGGTGAGCTTATTAGACAAGGTATTTTCACAAAGGATCATCCTGGAGATTACACATTTACTGATGAAGATGATCATGTTGTCTATTTACATGTGAAAAAAGTATTGGGTGGTATCACGCCTTTGTTTACTACTATTTTGATATTACCAGAACACCAATATAATATTATTTCACATGTAAACAAACTCAACTCAACAAACCCAACTTCTGCACAATCTACCCTTTACAATAACCCTATGGGTAGTGGACCATTTACATTAGATGTAGACAACTCAGGTCCAGGTGTAATCATCCTTAATCGAAGAGATGACTACCACTTAAAAGACGATAATGGGGATATTTTATACAAAGTAGAAAGCATTAAGTTTATCAACTACCTTGATGAAATAGTTGCAATCAACGCTCTTCAAGAAGGAGACATTGATGTTATTGATAATTCAATAAGCAATATCTATATTGACACATTAAATGCTGTAAAAAATGTAGAAGTGGATTCTTCAGTTAATGATTTTGTTTCAACACTATGTATAAATCTAAATGTTCCTGAAGAATACAGTACACCTCAAAGAGAATTATTAAAAGATCCTATTCTAAGAGAAGCTATTATGCTAGCTTTAGACCAAGATTATTTAATAACACAATCTCTTGATGGAGAAGGTTCAAGTGTTCGTGGAGGATTATTCACAGAAAATAGTATTTACGTAAATGATTCAATTTCAATGGATGATCACGATTTAGACAAAGCAAACCAAATACTTGAAGACGCTGGATATACTTTTGAAGCAGGTAGTAAGTTTAGAAGTAAAGATGGAGTACTACTTGATTATAAAATTACTGGTAGTCCAGGTGTAAAAACTACAATTAATTACATTCAAGTTCTTTTTGAACAAATTGGAATTAAAATAGAATATCATGAGGGTGGTACTAATCCTACAAAAGATTACTTCTATATTGGTAATTTTGATATGACAATTCAAAATGTTGTATTCTCAATGGTAAATGTAGATATGATGTTTAGAGCCCAATTTGTTACAATCGGTTATTCATCAAACTATGGAAGATTAGTTGATGAATCATTTGAAGCAAAAATAAACGAAATGAGAACAACGTTAGATAGAACAAGAAAAATTGAACTTATTTTTGAAATTCAGGAAGATCTCGACAGCATGAATTATAAGATACCATTATATACAGCAAATACATCCTCGGCATATAGAACTGATATTTTCAGTGGATGGGTTCACGTTGATAATGTGTTGATTTTCAATTCGGATTCATTACAAAATCTGACATTAAATTCTAAATAAAAATGAAATTTGATTATGTAATAAAACGTATTTCACACACTATTTTAATATTTCTTGCTGTTGTCACAATAAATTTCTTCATTCCAAGAATTGGTAACGACGATCCTGCGTCAAGATATTACCCACCACAGATTGGTACTATGACAGATGAAGAATATGATGAAATTAAAGCTCTAACTAGGGAGCAATATGGATTTGATAAATCCCCAGTTGAGCAGTATCTTATCTATGTCAAAAATCTACTTTCTGGAGACTTAGGGAATTCATTCCAACCAGGAAGACCTAAAGTAATGAAGTTAATAACTGAAAGGCTCCCTTGGACGCTAGTTTTATCATTATCTACAATGATGATTTCTTCCATTGTAGGAATTATGTATGGAACCTTTGCGGCAAAGAAAAGAGGAAGGCTACCTGATACTTTACTACTAGCTTCTTCTACTTTGCTGACAGCACTTCCCGCATTCATTATCGCATTAATTTTATCCATGATTATTGGATTTGAATTAGAATGGTTACCAGGGTATGCTGATCCATCTATGATGACTGCATTCGATTGGTCTTTTGAACAAATATTAAATGTAATTAGAAATGCTACACTACCAGTTATCAGTATGAGTATTGGTGGAATAGTTGGTTATGCAGTTAGTACAAGAAATAGTGTAATAGTTGTTTCTTCTGATGATTATATCCTTACTGCAAGAGCAAAAGGATTATCAAACGGAAGAATATTATATAGACACACATTAACAAATGCTTTATTGCCAATTGTTACAAGATTTATGATGGGACTAAGTGCCCTTATAGGGGGAGCTGTAGTTATTGAAAAAGTATTTAACTGGAATGGTATGGGAACACTATTCATTAATGCTAATCTTCAAAATGATTACCCATTAATGATGGGAGTAATGTTATTCTTATCTTCTATAGCACTATTAGCTAACTTAACAGCTGATTTATTATACTTTGTTCTAGACCCTCGAATAATGGATGGTGGTAGACGATGAATAATACAATGACCAAAAAAATACTAAATCCTATCATAAATTTCCTTCAAACGATTGGTGGGATTATCAAGAAAACCTGGAACCATAAAAAGGGTCGTATTGGACTAATATTAGTAGTTTTACTCGCATTAACTGCGATATTTGCACCATTAATAGCACCGTATGATCCATATGATGTTCTTCAACGTGGTGAACGTGGAGTAGGTCCGTCATTAGATCATTTACTAGGTACAACATCATTTGGACAAGATATCTTTAGTATGCTTGTCTATGGCGCAAGAGTATCAATGACGATTGGTATTATAACTGCAATACTCATTTCCTTTACTGGAGCTATTATTGGTATCGCAGCTGGTTATTTAGGAAAATTGCCAGATGCAGTTATCATGCGTATAGTAGATGTTATGCTTGTAATACCAACATTGCCAATTACAATCGTTTTAACAAATCTATTTGGGAAAAGCTATCCAATGCTTATATTTATCTTTACATTATTTGGATGGGCCGGGTTATCACGTGTTGTAAGATCACAAGTACTTACAATTAAAAATACTAACTATGTAAAAAGTGCTGAGTTATTTGGTGGATCTAAATGGTATATTATGACAAAACATATATTACCAGGTGTATCAAATCAATTAATTATGAATACAGCTATGACAGCTGCAGGGGTAATGATTGCTGAAGCTGGACTGAGTTTCTTAGGTCTAGGAAATACTGAATTTATCAGTTGGGGGAAAATGCTTGCTGATGCACAATCTAGTGGTGCTTTTATACTTGGATACTGGTGGTGGATTCTAGCACCTGCTCTTGGAATCTTTCTTTCAGTAAGTTCGTATATGCTCATTGGATTTAGTTTAGAAGAAATTTTTAATCCAAGAATGAGCTCAAATTCAAGTCAATTCAAAGTACTAAAAACTCTCAGTGGTAAATACATCCAAGAATTATTTGATGAGATGGAAACTATTGATAATCAGGGTGGTGAACACAATGACTGATAAAATACTAAAAATAAGATCTTTAAAAGTTATATTTCCAACTGAAAGAGGAATTGTAAAAGCGGTTGAAGGTATTGATTTTGATGTTTATAAGGGAGAATGTGTAGCAATCGTAGGTGAAAGTGGATGCGGTAAAAGTGTTTCATCACTTGCATTTATGAGATTACTTCAAACGCCACCTGCAATTGTTGATACAAAGGTCCATGAATTTGATGGAGTAGACATACGTAATTATTCAGATAAACAAATGAAAAATATCCTTGGAACTAAAATGACAATGATATTTCAAGATGCTTTAAGTGCATTAAATCCGGTTATAAAAGTTGGAAAACAGATAGATGAAATCTATATTAAAAAACTTGGATATTCAAAAAGCGAAGCTAAAATTGCATCAATTGAAATTTTACGTTTAGTTGGTGTTCCAAGTCCAGAAAAAAGATACAATGATTATCCCCACCAATTATCTGGTGGAATGCGTCAAAGAGCACTAATTGGGATGTCTTTCGCAAGTGATCCTAAATTGATGATTGCTGATGAACCTACCACTGCTCTTGATGTAACAATTGAAGCTCAAATTCTTCAACTACTTAAAGACTTACAAAAGAAAAACGATATGGCATTAGTATTAATTACTCATGATTTGTCTGTTGTAAGAAGAGTCGCGGATAGAGTATATGTCATGTATTGTGGGAAAATCGTTGAAGAAGGTCCAACAAAAGATGTATTTAGGAATCCAAAACACCCATATACACTAGGTCTCATAAATTCAATGCCAAAAATAGGGACAGAAAAACAAGAATTCACACAAATTCCTGACAATGTTCCTCATCCACTGCATAAACCTGATGGTTGTTATTTTAGACCTAGATGTTCAAATACAGATGTAACTATATGTAAGAATTGTATGTCGCCGCTAGTTGATTTAGGCGGGGGACAACGTGTTAGATGTTGGAATCCATTAAAGAATAAAGTAGGTGGAGATAAATGACATATGATGATACTAAAAAAGAAGTCATACTTGAAATAGAAAACTTAGATGTAGATTTCCCAGTTGCCAAAAGCATATTAAAAAGAAAAAGAGAATATGTGAGTGCAGTCAAAAACGTCTCACTCAAAATTGAAAAAGGGAACTGTGTTGCAATCGTTGGAGAATCAGGTTGTGGTAAAACAACCCTAGCAAATACAATGATAGGCCTAGTTTCTCCAACACAAGGTACTGTAAAATACAGAGGAAAAGATATTTATAAAGTATCAAAATCAGAATACAAAGAAATTAGAACTAGAATGCAATTAATATTCCAAGATCCATATTCTTCAATGAATCCAAGATTTACTGTTAGAGATATTATTGCTGAGCCATATAAAATAAGAAAAAATATTGATGAATCACAGATAGATTTTCATGTAATTCGCTTATTAGAAACAGTTGGATTAGACAAAGCAGATATGGACCGCCATATCTACAATTTTAGTGGTGGACAAAGACAAAGAATTGCCATTGCAAGAGCTATTGCTCTAAATCCAGAATTTCTAATATGTGATGAACCAGTTTCAGCACTTGATGTATCTATTCATGCTCAAATTCTTAATTTATTAATTGATTTGCAAAAAGAATTGAATTTAACTTATTTATTCATTTCTCACAACCTAGCAGTTATAAGGAATATCAGTAATTATGTAGCAGTAATGTATTTAGGGGAGATAGTAGAATATGGTGAAGTTGATGATATCTTTAATAATCCAATACACCCATATACAAAAGCACTACTAAGTACAGTCAAAGATACAGATCCAATCATTTTAGACGGTGAGATTGCATCACCAATTAATCCGCCAAGTGGATGTAGGTTTAGCACTAGATGTTATAATGTTATACCTTCTTGTCATGAAATACATCCAACACTTCTGGAAATTGAAAAAGGCCATTTTGCTGCATGTAATTTGGTTAAGCCTAAGTTATAATTATTTCCCCATCTCTTAACAAAATAACAGGATGGGTATAAGACACTAAGATGGGTGGGGATATATTTAAATGAATGCATATAAAATTCTAAAAGGAAACCTAACAAAAACAATGGGTTGCACTGATATTGGTGTAGTAGGGTTTATCGCTTCAATTGGAGCATACGTTTTACGTAACTCAAAAATCAAAAGTGTCAAACTTACTATGAGTGAAGAATTATATAAAAACAGTGTTAATGTTGGTGTTCCCGGATTACACAAAAGCGGCTTAGATAAAGCATTAGCATTAGGTTTATTACTTAAAAATCCAAAAAACAAATTATCGGTATTTGAAAGTGTAACAAATGATGACATTGATAAGATAGATGAGTTACTATCTAACACTGATGTGCAAATTAATTATCAAAAATTTGAAAATACTGTTCTTTATGAAAAATTACATCTTACATCTTTCACTGGTGATGAAGTGATAATTATTATTGAAGATTTATATGACAATGTTGTTAGTGTTAAAAGAAACGGCGTTAAATTGTCTGAGTTTGAAAAAGATGCATTAATTGAAAATGTAAACAAATATAAAATCGAAAATTATGATGAAATCCTTGATTATGTTGAAGAAGCAAGTTTTGATGAGCTTGAAGAATTGTTTCATATTGCCAAACTACAATATGAAAATGCTAGAGAAGAGATTATGAATCAAAAAGGTAATTATTTAGTTGAAAATTTACAAAAACATAGCAAAGATTGCATTTACGATCTTTCAAATTATTTAAGGAAACATATTGAAGTACCAGCATTAAAAAGAATGCGTGGAGACCTATTTACTGTTTATGGTGTTGCTGGAAGTGGTAATCTTGGTATCGGGACATTGGTAACTCCAATGTTTATTGCAGATGCCCTTGAATTAAGTGATTTGCTTCGAAGAAAATTAATTGTTTTATCATTCATGACAAGTGTATATGTTAAACAAGAAATGAGTGTTGTAACAGTTTTATGTGGAACAGGTCATGCAACCGGATGTAGTGCTGCTGCAGTCATAGCATATGCCAAAAATGCAACACGTGAAGAAGTAAAGGAGTCCATTAATGTATATTTATCTACCTCTATGGGCTTTGTATGTGATGGTGCTAAATTATCATGTACTGATAAAGTAGCTTTTGCTGCCATGAATGGAACAATCGCCGGCAAGAAAGTTATTGATCACAATTCCATATATGATGGGACAGGAATCAACAAGATTAGTGTAGATCAAACAATAACTAATCTTGGAAAACTAAATAATGAAATACTTAAATCGGCAAATAATGGAATCATTAAACTAATATAGTAAAATGGAGGCAAAAATGAAAATTATACATACTGAAAATGCACCAAAAGCCGTTGGTCCATATAGCCAAGGTATCATGGTAAAAGATACACTCTATGTTTCAGGACAAATACCTTATGATCCAAAGACATCAAAAGCAGCTGGAAATGATATAAAATCACAAACTCTTCAATCCTTAAGAAATGTTCTTGAAATAGTTTATGCAGCAGGGTTGGATAAAGAAAACATTATCAAATGTGGTGTATTCTTGAAAGACTTAGGAATGTTTAATGATATGAATGAAGTTTACGCCGACTTCTTTGGTGAACATAAACCTGCAAGATTTGCGGTCGAAGTAAAAAGATTACCATTAGATGTATTAGTGGAAATAGATGCAGTAGCAGTAAACGAATAGAAGGAAAACCAATATCCTAATTAAAATAAAATTTGACATAGGAGACAATGAAAAAAAGGTGCAATTTTTTATTTTGTCCATACAAAAAGACTATGATGTTTTAAATTTTATCATAGTCTTTTTTACTGCCTATTTTTAATG
>CAYYOU010000039.1:0-8073 GCA_964473425.1 uncultured Candidatus Izemoplasmatales bacterium
TTTTTTTTAGGAGGTACTCTCTTTTATTTTACTTGACTTGCACCTAATTCAAACGCCTTCAAGTTGATATCTAGAAACTGAGGTTTTACGCTCTCTTTGATGGCTTCTTGCCAATTTAATTGTTTTGATATTAGTAATTTTGATAGTGCTCCAAGCATAATTAAATTAACAACTTTTATGTTTCCTAATTCCAAAGCCATTTCTGATGCTTTTATTGATATTGTCTTTACTAAACTATTCATTTTTTCCAAAATCTCTTTGGGATATTCTACTTTACCATTTAATGTTACCATTGAATTTATTTTATGATCATTTACGATTAATGTTCCGTCTTTTTTAAGATAATCAACATGGCGAGATGCTTCCATTTGTTCAAACGAAATCAAATAATCAGCATCACCTTTTTCAATTACTGGTGAATAGACTTTATCTCCATATCTGACTTCAGAAGATACACTACCATTTCTTTGGCTCATACCATGTATCTCACTCATTTTGACATCATATCCTGCATTTATTAATACATTACAAGTAATCTTTGCTGCTAAGATAGTTCCTTGTCCACCTACTCCAACAAACTTAATTGAATTACTCATGAGCATCCTCCTTTACAATTGCATCGAAAGGACAGATTTGCAAACAAACATCACAACCAACGCAAGTATTAGGATCAATACTAGTTTTCTTTGTTTCTGCATTAAAAATCAATGAAGGACATCCACTTCTAAGACAAGCTTTACATCCTGTACATTTATCTTCAATAACAATGTCTTTTGTCTTCCACATATTATCATATGACTCATAATCTTCTTCATTATATTTCTTTTTTAGAACACATGGCCAATCAGTAATAATTACTGAAGGCTCATCAATATCTAATGCCCAATTAATGGTTTCTTTTACAAGTTTTAAGTCATTTGGATTTACTCTTCTAACATGTTTAATGCCTATTGCTTTTACCATAGCTTCGATATCTAAAACATTTGACACTTCACCTTGTAATCTAAACCCTGTTCCAGGGTTGTCTTGTTGCCCTGTCATACCTGTTGTTCTATTATCTAGTATTACATTAATTGTATTCCCGCCGTTATATACAGTATTAATTAATGAGTTTATACCAGTATGGAAGAAGGTTGAATCTCCTAGAATTGATACAATTCTTTTTGGATTATCTTTATCCAAATTAAAGATTTTTTGTGCACCATGTCCACTACTTAAAGATGCTCCCATGCATATTAACCAATCCATCATGTTATATGGTTCGCCAACTGCCAAACTGTAACATCCGATATCTCCAGCAACCACAATCTCTTTACGTTTTTTACCTAGTTCGTAAAAGAATCCTCTATGTGGACAACCACTACAAAATGTTGGTGGTCTTCCTACAAATAATTCTTCATCAAGTTTGATACCTTCAATATTTTGACTAAGTGCATATTTTTTTATAACATCAGGTGTCATTTCTCCGTAATAAGGAAATAAATCTTTTCCAATACATTCTTTACCTAAAATCTTAACAAATTCTTCAATGTATGGATCATTTTCTTCAATCACATATACTTTCTCGTATTTATCACAAAAATTAGATATAAGATTAGCTGGAAGAGGATTTGTAAATCCTAATTTCAAGTAAGACACTGTATCTCCAAAAGCCTCTAATGCATAATCAAAGCTAATTCCTGATGCAATAACACCGGTTTTAGATTTGTTATCAACTTCATAATTCCATTTAGATGTTTCACTATATTCTTTTAGTTTATTCATTCTTTCTTCAACTTTATGTCTCAATTTTCTACCAATTGCTGGTACAGATACATATTTTCCGAAATTCTTTTCATAAGGTATTATTTTTACATCTTTCTTTTCACCTAGTTCTACCAACCCTTTTGAATGACAAACTCTAGTAGTCATACGGAAAAGAACAATACTATCGTATTCTTCACTTAATTCATAAGCATCAACAATCATGTCTTTAGATTCTTGACTATTTGATGGTTCTAACATAGGAATTTTAGCAAACTTTGCATAATTTCTATTATCTTGTTCGTTTTGACTTGAATGCATTCCAGGTTCATCAGCCGTAACTAAAACACAACCACCTGTAACTCCTGTATATGCAAAAGTAAACAAAGGATCAGCAGCCACATTAACTCCAACATGTTTCATTGAAGCAAAACTTCTACCCCCTGCAATACTTGCTCCAATAACTGTTTCAAGTGCAACTTTTTCATTTGATGCCCATTCTGCAATTATTCCTCCATAAGTTGATATGTTTTGTAATATTTCAGTACTTGGTGTTCCAGGATATGCAGAAGCATAATGAACCGAAGCTTCATAAACACCTCTTGCTACAGCTTCATTTCCTGATAATATTTTCTTCATATAATCTACTCCTTTTAAAGCGAAATATATCTGATATAAACACGACATTCACTCTTCAATTTACATTATACCAAACATCTATAAAAACCTCAAAACAAAACTGGCAGTTTGATGTAATCGCTATCACTTTATATTGCTAAAGTATATTTATTTGCAATATATGGTACTAAAAAAATCTACAATAATGTAGATTTTTCTAATTACTTAGTTTTGAAATAGATGTATACCCATGTCTAATTGCATATGCATCAGAATCAATTGGCAAATCTTCAGTTCTTAATATTTTTCTATTGGGAACATATTTATTCTTATTTATGTCAGGATTATAAATATATTTTTGATAAAATAATTTTGTATCCTTAATTCCTTTTGAAACACTTTCACTTTCTTTAGGAAAGTTTACATTTAGAGTATATTTGTCTGAAAGTAAATCATTATCTAAAACATATTTAAAAGTTTTCTCAAATTCAGCCTCAACCATTTTACTACCTCTATAATCTGCAGAAAAAGCAATTGTCTTCATTCCAAAATACTGTCCTTGAAAACAAGCTCCTAGTGTTCCAGAATATTTTGTATCAAAACCTAAATTATATCCATTATTAATACCTGAAACTATAACGTCTGGTCTTAAATTAAGTCTTCCAAGTGCGTAATTTATACAATCTACTGGAGTACCATCAACACTATAATTATATTCATCTATCTTGTTAAAATGGAATCCCCCTATCGTTAGAGCCATTCCTTTTGCACTTTGTTCTACTGTTGGTGCAACAGTATAGACTGTTCCATACTTACTCAATATTTTCTTAGCATATTGTATTTTTTCAGAGTTAATACCATCATCGTTTGTTAGTAAAATTATCATATTCCACACCTCTTTATTTAAATCCTTATTATTTTCATCAAAATATATCATAACACAAAAAGCAGATATCTTAAACAAATAAGAATCTGCTTTAATCTTTTTTTCTATTTTTTTCTATTTCTTACTATTAATATTCCAATTAAAATTAACATATAAACAATTGGAACTAAAAATACCAATAGTACAAAAATCGGTTTCTCAGGAGGCCCTATTGCTAGTCCAGGGAACATAAGCAAAGCAAACAACGGTAAGGCCATTGAAATTGCTGTTCCACTACCAAGAACCATCTCTTCAGCAACTGGAGAATCAAATTCAGGATCTACTCCTTTTAAGAGTGCTAAACCAGTTGATGCCGTTCCTGTTAACATACCAAATAACCCAAGGAAATACTCAACATAGTATTCCTTATCATATGTAAGTTTAACTAAGAAATGAACCATAAGATAAGTTAACCCTCCACCAACTATTGCAAATACAATAACTAGAAGATAATACTGTTTAACTGCTTCAATTGTAATTGTTAAAACTGCTGCTGCAATTAAGAAGTTAAATGCTATAGAACTAATATTTGATAATATATAGTTATTAGTTAAAAAATTGACATTTTTACCTCTTTTTTCAAAAAAGTTTAATATCTTTCTAAATAGGAGTGCATATATTATACCTATCAAGAAATTAAATCCATGGAATACTCCTGCAAATGTCTGCCCTATATCTCCAAATTGTGGAAGTATATAGTTTTCAAGTGCAACAAGTGTTAAATAAACTGCACCATATATTACAAATATGATTACTACTTGAGTTGTTAATGCATCAAATACTCTTAACTCATTAATAGATTCAAATTCAAACTTTTCTGTAATCTTCGAATTTTCAGGATGAAATTTATTTACTTTTAAATTGTGTTTTCTGGCAAGGTAATTAAGAGCAATAACACCAATAATTCCCCCAACCAAGAATCCTACAGACGCAATAGTAGCACCGAGTGCTGCACCTTCAGTAAGCATTCCAACTCCATCAGCATATCCTGCACCAATACTAGTAGCAAGACCCGGACCTTGTCCAAATGCTAAAGGTAGTAATAAACCTGCACCTAAAAAGATTTTACTAAAGAAGAAGTATACAATTCCTGTCCCAATAATAGCTTGGAATAAATATACAATAACAATAATCATCCCTGTAGACCATATCTTTTTATTTGTTTTATTATCTGTTCTCTTTAATGACAGTGCTATAAAACCAATAGCCAATGAATGATATACAATATCATGAAGAACTCCATCTCTATTCAACATTACTAATCCATCTAAGTTGTCTCCATCGAGTTCAGTGTATAAATTTAATGGAATAATCCCTAAAAATCCATCAGCTAACATTAACCCAATAAACCCTGCTATCAAAGCAGTTGGAATTATAACTCTATTTAGAAATGGCACCTTTTCCTTAATTATTTTAGCGACAAAAAGTAAAATACCTATATAGATAAAGTAATTTACAAAGCCCCAATTTTCTACTAGATCAAACATAAATTATTCCTCCTTTATTAATTTTGTAATATCTAAAAGTAATTTTGAATTGTCTGAAACAAACATATACGTTTCATTATTATAATCAAATGAAAACTGATCATATTTTGTAAAAGCAGGTCCAATCATATTCTCAACAATGAATTGTAAATCTAATTTATTGCTTTTTAATTTAAACATTTTATTCTCATAAATTAAACTAGCTTGTCCAAAATTTATTTTTTTAAATTCAGTAAGATCAAATCTTATTACTTTAACTGCAAATTCAAGTTTCTCATCTAATTTTCTTTTAAGTAAATCTTCTTGAAATGCTCCCCAATCAATGAAGTTATCATATTTAGTTCCTTCAATAAAACCATAATCATTAATTGTTCCTAGAAGATTGCAATTTTCACAAGTAATAGTATCTCCACTAGTCTTAATGGTATTTATTGAACCACATTTAGGACAACCATATATTACTCTCTGTGCGCCCTCTAAACGTTTTTTTCCTTTATATACAATCTTTTTATCTTTATTCCATTCATAATCATTTTGATAATACGAATCTATCATTTTTTCGTAAATCTCTTCAACACTTAAATCTATTAATTGTTTTCCAGTAAATAATGTAAACATTTCTATTTCCATATATGGTTTTTTTGTTTTCGTTTTTCTCCATCTAGGTTTTGCAAAATATGCACCTTTTGTCTTCACACAGACAACATCTATTTTTTGTTTTTTTATTAATTTAGCAGTAGCATATACACTCTCCGTATTATTCCCATAGTAAGAAGCGTTTCCTTCTGGGAACAATGAAATAATATTCCCTCTTTTTATATGTTTCCTAATATCCTTAATAGTTTGTATGTCAGATTGTCCTTTTCTCTTTCCTATAGCTTCTGCTATAGCTGTTAAAATAAACCTTTGCCACAAACTGGTAAATAAGAAAGAATTAGCAACTGGTTTCCCATATCCCTTGATTGGAAAACTACTAAAAAAAGCATCAAGGAAGTGTACATGATTCCCAATCAAAAAGTACGGTCCATCTCTTTTTGGATTGAAATTCTTAATTACATACTTCAACTTATATGCCCTTATAAAATAGAATTTAATAAATACTTTTATTATTGCTTGAAAAGAATACCTTATTCTATTCATTAAAATCACCTGCTACTATTATATCATAATTGTTAAGGTATAAAAATTATTTTTATTGTCAAAGTATTCTGCAACTATTTCGTGAGATAGATTAAAATCTTTTTGTGCAATAACCCTTCCTAAATAGTTTAGTATATTGGAACGCTCAGATTATTGTGATATACTAAACTTGGAACCACGAAAAATTAAGAAGGGAGAGAAATTGTGAATAGAGATAAAAAATATTTTAATTGTTCTCAAGACCATGAGATCAATTATCTTGCAGGAAAGTTCAGAGAACCAAAACATGATGTTATATTAAAAATAAAAGAATTGTGTTCAAGTAAAAAAATACACTATTCTACTCATGAGGAAGCTGAACAACTACTTATCAAAGCTGGTTTTACAAAAAAATAAGTTTTAAGTCGTTATGTAGAAGAGAGGGACAATATAGTTGTCTCTCTCTTCTGTATAAAAAAACACATTTTAAGAATGTGCTTAACGAATTAATAACCCTATTCTACTAATGCATAAGCTCTTATCATCGCACCTTCTGCATCAACCTTGATAGGTACTAAATGTATTGTGATTTTTTTGTATTCCAACAATAGATCTACATCTTTAAGGTTTTCTACAATTAAGATATCGTTTTGTAATAACTTCTTATGGATAATTGAAGGTGATTTATCTGGACTAAAGAAATCAAGTCCTATTATTTTTATTTTCTTTTCTATTAAATAGTCACATAACTCTTCAGAAACAATAGGATGTTCGTAATAATACTCGTCTTCTCCAATTATCTTGTCATTTCCTGTATAGATTATTACAATAGAATCTTCTTTAATTTTGTCTTTATACTTTTCCGACAAATCAATATTCTTTTTTCCAAAGTAATCAAGTATTATTCCATTTCCAACAAATTTTGAAATGTCATAATCACTGATATTCTTTTCAATGTTAGTCATATGACTAGGAGCATCAATATGTGTTCCAATATGCATTGTACTAGTCATACTTGTATCATTATAGTAATCCTTGTCTAAAAATTTTACTCGCTTCATTTTGATTTTTTCATCAAAAGGTGAAACTGGAGTGTTTTCGCCAATCACGTGTGTTAAATCAATGTACTTCATGTTCCCTCCTCAATGACTAAAAAGTAAAAATTCTAATAAGCTATTTTAACCTCATATCTTTTTATGTGCGGTAAATTCTTTAAAATCTTTTGGATAATCTTCTATTTCCATTATTACTTTGTATCCTCGTTTTTTATAGAAGTTTAATGCTTGAAATTCAAAGGTTGTTAAATACAGATTGTGAACACCTCTTTTTAATGCTTCTGATTCTATCAACTGCATTAATTTTGAGGCAATTCTTCTTCCTCTATATTTCTTGTCAACAAACAATACGTTAATGAATAGATAATCAAATTGAAAATTTCCATAGATTCCACCAACAAATTTGTCATTATCTAGAACAACATATTGTAAATCTACTATATCAAAAGAAAAATCTAACTTTTCTCTTAAATTTTTATATTCTTTTTTCATTTCCTTGTCGTATTCAGGTACAGATTTTTTCGATGATTCTATTTCAAAGTCAGTATCAACATCTGTCATTTCTAAATCAGTATCAGTTAAAAACACATTTTCATTTCCAATTGGCATATCTCGTAGTATCCCTTGTTCATCAAAACCAAGTTCTTTGAAATCATCAATTCTATGAGAAAAAACTGAATTAAATTGTAATCCTTCTACTTTTTTATGGTAGTACTTCTTTACATCATTCATCAATGCTTTCAAAACATCGATATCCTTGTAATAAATACTATTTATATGACACCAATCAGATGCTTGTTTAGTATGACATACTCCGACCAATTCTTTTTCATCAAATACATAAAATGCACGGGAATCTTTTTCGCGATATCCCGTTTGAGATTTATTATATGTTTGTAAACTATTAACAATATCATCATTATATTTGAAATCTTTATCATGTATATATTTCAATTTTCCCATTATAAAGCTCCTTTTTATTGCCACAAAAACTATGTACTATAATTATAAATTATAGCACAATTGAGCCATCTATGCAATTAAAACTTTGCTTCATAATTTTACAATAGTCTTTTTTTTCTGACGTTTGGTGCATTTAGTTGATATAATTTTCTATCAACAAGAT
>CAYYOU010000040.1:0-7926 GCA_964473425.1 uncultured Candidatus Izemoplasmatales bacterium
AAGAAGGCGTTATTAAATTAAAACTTAGTATCAAAAACAAAAAAGAACTAGAAAATATTATTCTAAATCTTCAAAAAATAAGTGACGTTTACTCACTTGAGAGGATGATGAAGTAGTGAAAGTTCTAGTCCAAAGAGTTACTAGAGCAAGTTGCATAGTAAACAATGAATTAGTATCTGAAATAAAAAATGGTTACTTGTTATTTGTTGGATTAACTCACACAGATACTCTTGTTGAAGTAAATTACTTAGCTAAAAAAATAGCTAATCTACGTATTTTTGAAGATGAAAATGGCAAACTTAACAAAAGTATTATTGACATGAATTTCAATATTCTATCAATATCTCAATTTACATTATATGCGAACACACTAAAGGGAAACAGACCTTCATTTACAAGTTCTATGGAGCCAATTAACGCTAAAAAATTATATTTAAAGCTTTCTGAAATCTTAAATGAAGATTATAATATTACAACCCTAAATGGTGTTTTCGGAGAATATATGGATATTTCTTTAATTAATGATGGTCCAGTAACAATATTATTAGAAAGCAAGTGATAATATGATCAGAAAACTGAGTGAAGCAGACCGCTCAAGGGTTTTAGATTATCTGTATAAAGATGCTTCTTTAAACATCTTCATAATTGGTGATATTGAAGAATTTGGTTTTGAACAAGATTTTCAGTCAATTTATGGTGAATTTGACCAAGAAAATAACTATAAATCAGTATTGCTTTTTTACCGAGAAAACGCTGTATATTATTCACATATTGACCACTTTAATCTAGAATGGATCTCAATTTTAAATGAGAAAAAATTCGATTATTTTAATGGTAGACTTACTTTAATGGAGCTGATTCATCCTTATTTTAAAGATTTTGATTTTAAAGAAATGTATTTTGCTGAAGCACTAAATATAGAATCTCTAGAAAGCGATGAATCACTACACCTAATGAAACTAAAAACAAGAGAAGATGCAGCTAAAATATATTATTTATTAGAAACTGTTGATGAGTTCAATGTTAATAGTCAAGAGTTAGATTATTTTATTGAAGGTAAAATGAAAGGTTTGAACATGAGTTCAACATATTACCTTGAAGAAAATAATAAAGCAATATCTACAGTAGCTACAACAGCTGAAACTACAATAAACGCAATGGTTGTTGGTGTAGCAACAAAGGAATCATCTAGAAATAGAGGTCTTGCTACAAAACTAATGATCCATCTCATGAATGAATATAAACAAAAAAATAAATACCTTTGTCTTTTTTACGATAATCCTAAAGCTGGAGCAATCTACAAAAGACTTGGATTTAAAGATACTGAGAAATGGGTCATGATGACTAAGAGGTGATTGAAATGATAAAGGTTTTATTACCTAAACTAGAAACTAAAAGACTAATATTAAGACAGCTATTATTAACTGACATCGATGATGTTTTTGAATATGCTAAAAGTATCAATGTTGGCCCTAATGCAGGGTGGAAACCACATACTTCAAAGATTGAATCAGAAGCCTTTATAAATTATTCAATCAAAAAAAGAGAATTTGGACAACCTGGAATATATGCAATTATTATTAAAGAAACAAAAAAAATGATTGGAACAATAGAAATCCATTCATATAACAAATATAAAGCTGAAATCGGGTTTGTATTAAATCCAGAATACTGGGGACAAGGTATCGCAGTAGAAGCTGCGAAAGCAACGATTATCTATGCTTTTGAAGTATTGAAGCTTAAAAGATTACAATACGGATATTTCTTATTTAACACCCGTAGTAAGCGAGTTTGTGAAAAACTTGAATTTGTTGAAGAAGGTACTTTAAGAAATAAATTTCAAAACTATGATGGTAAAGTAATCGATGAAGTAATCACTTCAATAACAGGTGAAGACTATAACCAAGGAAAAATTAAGTGGATAGAGGAATTTAAAAAGGGTTTAAAAGTTGACTAAAACGCATAATAAGGGTATAATTTTACGTATAAAACCAATGAAAAAGAATAGTAGTTGATTATTCGTTGTCTTAGAGAAAGATACACTGGTGAAAGTATCTACTGTGATAATTTACGAAGACACTTTTGAGGGCTCTTTTGAATAAAGTAGAAAGAGACGTTACTCGCGTTAAGAGTTAAGGGCCTAGTTAACTAGGAACTAAGGTGGTACCGCGGAATTAATTCGCCCTTAGATTTAGGGGCGATTTTTTTATATTTTTTTACTAATAAGGAGTGATTTTATGTATCAAAAAGTCAAAGGAACATATGACTTACTACCAAAAGAAACAAATAAATGGCAAGCACTTGAAAAAACGATCAGAAATGTCAGTAAAATCTTCAATTATGATGAAATAAGAACTCCAATCTTTGAAAACACTGAATTATTTCATCGTGGTGTAGGTGAAGATACAGATATCGTTTCTAAAGAAACATATGATTTTATTGATAGAGGAAATAGATCAAACACATTAAGACCTGAAGGTACAGCTCCTGTAGTAAGAAGCTATATTGAAAACAAACTATATGCCGATAAATTGCCAATTAAGAAATTATATTATATGGGACCTATGTTTAGATATGAAAGACCTCAAAAGGGAAGATACCGCCAATTTGCTCAATTTGGAGCAGAAGCTTTTGGTAGTAACTCTCCACTTCTTGATGCTGAAATAATAAGTTACGCTGTTACTGTAATAAAAGCACTTAAAATTAAAGATGTAGAAGTTCATCTAAATTCAATTGGAGATGAAGAATCAAAAGTAAATTATAAGAAAGCATTAGTGGAGTATTTAAAACCTGGCATTACCTCTTTATGTGGCGATTGTCAAACAAGATATGTAACTAATCCTTTAAGAATTTTAGATTGCAAAATTGATAAAAATACTGATTTTCTTATCAATGCTCCTAAACCAATTGATTATTTAAATCAAGAATCAAAAGAACATTTTGAAAAACTACAACAATATTTGGATGCAATGGAAATAAAATATGTTGTTGATTCATCACTTGTTAGAGGGCTTGATTACTACACTCACACTGTTTTTGAAGTAGATGCAAACTTAGATACACTAGGTGCGCAAAAAACTATTTGTGGTGGTGGGAGATATAATAATCTAGTTTCATCACTTGGTGGTCCTGATATACCTGGTGTAGGATTTGCATTTGGCTTAGAAAGACTAATGTTTGCATTAGAGAGCATTAACTTTAAAGGAGACCCTGATTACTTACACCTCTATTTAATGATTCTCGGGGAAGAACAAAAAGCAGATGGAATAAAAATGTTAAATAGATGTAGAATGGGTGGATTATTTAGTGATATTGATTTTCTAGATAAAAACTTAAAAGCACAATTTAAACTAGCAGATAACATGAATGCTAGATTCATTGCAATCTATGGAGCAAATGAAAAAGCAAAAGATGTAATTAACTTAAAAGATAAAGAAACTGGAAAAGAAATAACTATAGACAAACACCAACTATACAATCACATCGTGACAGAACTTATGACTCCTTCAGCTAGCTGTGAAAGCTGCGAAGAAGACAGTTGCGATGAATGTGGATAATTAATAATTTGATTTTAAAGGAGAAAAACAATGAAAAGAACGCATAATAACGGTGAATTAAACATTAAAAACTTAAATGAAGAAGTAGTATTAAAAGGTTGGGTATCTAAGAAAAGAGATCTCGGTGGATTAGTATTTATTGACCTTAGAGATCGCTTTGGAATAACTCAACTTGCTTTTCATCCTGATTCTCCATTATATGAAAGCACTTTAAATATTAAGAGTGAATTTGTACTTGAAATCAAAGGAAAAGTAATTGAAAGAAGTTCAAAAAATAAAAAAATACCGACAGGTGACATTGAAGTAGAAGTAACAAACTTGAATGTTTTAAATGCTTCAGCTCAAACTCCGTTACTTATTCAAGATGATACTGATGCGCTTGAAGAAACACGTCTAAAATATCGATATTTAGACCTTAGAAGACCTATATTACAAAATAACTTTATTGTTAGACATAAAGCAAATATGGCAGTTCGTGAATTTATGGATAAAGAAGGATTTATAGAAGTTGAAACACCTATATTAACTAAATCTACACCTGAGGGTGCACGTGACTATTTAGTTCCTTCTAGAATAAATAATGGTGAATTCTACGCTTTACCTCAATCTCCTCAAATCTTTAAACAGTTGTTAATGATATCAGGATTTGAGAAGTATTATCAAATAGCTAAGTGCTTTAGAGATGAAGACTTAAGAAGTGATAGACAACCAGAATTTACACAAATTGACATAGAAACAAGTTTTATGGATCAAGATGAAATTTTGGATGTAAGTGAAAGAATGATTAAGTCAGTTATGAAAAAAGTTAAGGATATTGATCTCTTAGAACAATTTCCAAGGATTACATATAAAGAGGCAATGGATAAATATGGTGTAGATAAACCAGATACTAGATTTGGAATGCACTTAGTAAACATCACTGATATAGCTGCTAAAACAGATTTTGTTGTCTTTACAAAAAATATTGCTGATGGTGGAATTATCAAAGCAATCAATGTTAAAAATGGAGCACCTCTTTATTCTAGAAAAGGAATAGACAAACTTACTGATTATGTTAAGAAGTTTAAAGCAAAAGGACTTGCTTTCCTTAAATATAATGAAGTTCTTAGTGGAAGTATCATTAAATTTTTAGATGAAAATATTCAAAAAGAGATTATCGAAAGAACAAATCTTGAAAAAGATGATTTATTATTGATCGTTTCAGATAAAACAAGTGTTGTTAATCAATCACTTGGTAATTTAAGAAACCATATCGCGAAAGAACAACAACTATATAGTGATGATGATTACGATTTCTTATGGGTTATTGACTGGCCAATGTTTGAATACAAAGATGAACATGAAAGATTTTTCTCACTTCATCACCCGTTCACAATGGTTCAAGAAACAGACCTCAAATATCTGGATACTAACCCTGAAAAAGCCCTTGCCTATTGTTATGATTTAGTAGTACAAGGTCAAGAACTAGGCGGTGGAAGTGTTAGAATTCATAAAGAAGATATTCAAAATAAAGTATTTGATATTCTTGGTATTTCTAAAGAAGAACAAAAAGCGAAGTTTGGATTCTTACTTGATGCACTTAAATACGGTACTCCACCACATGGTGGTATAGCGTTTGGATTTGACCGATTAATTATGCTTTTAGTACATACTGAAAACATCAGAGACGTTGTCGCATTTCCAAAAACAAATAGCGCACAATGTTTACTTACAGAAGCCCCAAGTAAGGTAGCAGAAGAACAATTAAGGGAATTATCAATCAAAACTATTAAATAATTTTCATTATATTAATATTATGATATAATTAAATGGATTGAAGGATGTGATGATCTCATGGACAAGAAAAATAAAATATTTAGCGAAGTCGTGCTTAATAAGACCCTAAAAATACTTGGAATAGTATTATTATTCCTTGCAGTACTTTTTATGGCGAGTCAATTTAGTGATTTATGGTCAAGAATTACTGGCGCCATCAAAGCAGTACTCGTTCCAGTTGTCTTAGCATGGTTAATTTCACTAATCATATATCCAATGATAAGGTTACTTGAAAAACGAGGAGTTGGCCCAAGAGGGTTAAGCGCAACAATAGTATATTTTGGTACAGCTATTATCCTTGTTATAGCAGTTATGTATTTGGCTCCATTTATTGGTAGTCAAATTACTGATTTCTTTGACAATGACGTTCCAAAAATTACTGTATATTTCCAAAATGATTTTAGAGCAGACTTCCCGTTTGGTGTAGATATATATGACTGGATAGCAACTACAATAAATGAATCAACTATTATTTCTGATGGAATCAGTACATTAATTGATTCATTAACCAGATCTCTATCAAGTACACTAATGAGTCTACTTATAGTTTTATTGATTTTACCAGTATTTTTATTCTATTATTTACTTGATTACGAATTAGTAAACGATTCAATTCGTTCAATCATTCCTATTAAATATGAAAAAGATGCTTCTGAATTAGGACATCGTTTAAACCGCACAGTTGGAGCTTATGTACGTGGTCAATTAATCTTAATGATTGCCATTGGAGCAGTTGCAACAATTGTCTATAAATTAATTGGATTGAAATATTTCTTCGTCTTTGGTATTATTGTTGGACTCACTAACATAATTCCGTATTTCGGAGCAATAATCGCCATGGTTCCAGTAGTTGCATATGCAATTATCACGAAAGATACTGGACCAAACCCTGTTATTGTTGTAATGGTAAACCTAGTATTACAAACAATAGAAGGAAACATCTTTCAACCAGTTATCATGGGGAAACAGTTACAAATTCACCCACTGTTAATTATCGTATCTATCTTATTCTTTGGTAGTTTATTTGGAACACTTGGAGTAGTGTTCGCATCTCCACTTGCGGCCACAATTAGAGTTCTTTTCGAGTTTTATAAAGAGAAGAAAGAAAGCATTCGAGCAAAAGAAATTAACGCTCCACCTGTTATTGTCTAATGAAAAGAAAAAAAGTTTACAACTTATTCCAAATAAACTTAATAGTCTTTTATTCATTTAGTTTTATGTTAGTTCCTATTTTATTAGTTTTGGCATATATACTGGACTTACATACAGTAACTAGTGTAAATAATATTATCTTAATCGCAGATATTGTTGCTGCAGTAATATTTACTATAGGTATGCTTTATATATTTCTAACTAGAGATCAATTTGAAAGACAATTAAAACCTTCATATCAAAAAGAATTCCTGCTTCTAATTATCATTGCTGCTTTTGGAATACTTGGAATAGCTGTCTTGTTTATCTACCTTGGAGGTTTATTATTTTATGTACCTCATGTAATTATTCCATTATTTTTATTCACATATTTAGTATTATTCATCATTGGTGAAAAATATTTCAACATGAATTTATTAAGAAGATAATGGCTACCTAGGTAGTCATTTTTGTCAGGAGATGCCTATGAAATTCAAAAGAACAATTCAACTAATTGGTGAAGAAAAATTTGAACGAATAAGAAAATCTACTGTCCTTGTTGTAGGACTTGGTGGAGTTGGAGGACACGCTACTGAAGCACTCGCAAGAAGTGGTGTTGGAAAACTAATAATTGTGGATAAAAGCTTAGTTGATGAAACTAATATTAACCGTCAAGTGATTGCTCTAACATCAACAATTGGTCTTCCAAAGCCAACTGTAATGAAAAATAGATTACTGGATATAAATAAAGATATTGAAGTGGTGACTTATTATGAATTTTATGATTTCGATTCAAAAGAAGAGATATTCAATCATAAAATCGATTATGTAATTGATGCTATAGATACAGTTACTTTTAAAATTGATATAATCAAAGAGTGTTTAAATAGAAATATCCCTTTTATCTCATCAATGGGAATGGGAAATAAATTACATCCTGAATTACTTGAAATATCTGAGTTAAGTAAGACTAGTTATGATCCTATAGCAAAGGTAATTAGAAAAGTATTAAGAGAAGAAAGAATAACTGGAAAAGTTCCTGTTATCTATTCAAAAGAAGAGCCTTATAAAGTAGATTCTGAAAGTAAAAATCCAGCATCAAACTCATTTGTTCCAGCAACAGCTGGATTACTCGCAGCTAGTTATATAGTGAATAAAATCATTGAGTAAATTACTAAGAATAATGAAGTACGACCCAGCATGGGCTGTAGAATTTCAAAAAATAAAGGACTTCTTAGAATCAATTTTGAATGATAACCACGAGCAAATACATCATATTGGAAGTACTAGTGTTATTTCACTATATGCAAAGCCTATCATTGATATTGATATATCATATATTGATAATTTCGAGTTGATAAAGTCATCTTTGACTGCAAATAACTATGAATACGAAGGCTGTAAAGGAATTGCCTATCGTCAT
>CAYYOU010000041.1:0-7693 GCA_964473425.1 uncultured Candidatus Izemoplasmatales bacterium
CTAGAAAAAGCAATTAAGGAACTGAAAAACGGAGAAGTATTAATGTTTGAAAATACTCGTTTTGAAGACATTGAGGGTAAAAAAGAATCTAAAAATGATCCAGATCTCGGAGCATACTGGGCATCTCTTGGAGATGTATTCGTGAATGACGCATTTGGTACAGCACATAGATCTCATGCTTCAAACGTTGGAATCGCAGCTAATATTGATGAAGTAGCAGCTGGATTTTTACTTGAAAAAGAAATTAAATTTATTGGTGGAGCAGTAGATAATCCCGTTAGACCATTTATTGCAATTCTTGGTGGTGCAAAAGTTGGAGACAAAATAGGAGTTATAAATAACTTGCTTAAAAAAGCCGATAAGATTCTTATTGGCGGAGGAATGAGTTATACATTCTTTAAAACAATGGGACTTGAAATTGGTACATCAATCGTTGAAAATGATAAATTAGAATTAGCTCAACAATTACTTGATGAAGCAAAAGGTAAAATAGTGTTAGCTGAAGATCTCATGATTACCACAGATTTCAGTAATGATACACCTGTATCAATTGTTGATTTTGATAAAATCCCAAAAGATCAAATGGGATTAGATATTGGACCAAAAACATTAGCTAAATTTAATGAAATATTAAAAACTGCCAAAACAGTTGTATGGAACGGACCAGTTGGAGTATTTGAATTTAGTAACTTTGCGGGCGGTACAATTGGAATTTGTGAAGCCTTAAGTAAATTAACAAACGCTACTACAATAATTGGTGGTGGAGATAGTGCAGCTGCTGTTATTCAAAATGGATATGCAGATAAAGTTACACATATTTCAACAGGTGGAGGAGCTTCACTTGAATATTTAGAAGGTAAAGTATTACCTGGAGTAGATTGTGTAGACGAACTGTAACAACAAATAAAAAACGTTAGGATGAATATAATGAGAAAACCAATAATTGCTGGAAACTGGAAGATGTTTAAAACAAGAGATGAAGGATTACAATTTGTTTACAATGTAAACATGAAATTACCATCTAGTGAATTTGTAGATAGTGTAGTATGTGCTCAATCTCCAATCTTAAGAGACCTTGTTAAAAGACAAGGAGATAATTTAAGAATAGGAGCTCAAAATATGCATTACTTAGATAATGGAGCTTATACTGGAGAAGTTAGTGCACCTTTACTTGAAGACATCGGAGTAACTTATGTTGTTCTTGGACATAGCGAGAGAAGAGCGTATTACAATGAAACAGATTCTACAGTAAATAAAAAAATACATCAAGCATTTAGATACGGATTAACTCCTATTTTATGTGTTGGTGAAAGTTTAGAAATAAGAGAAGCAAACGAAACAAATCAGTATATTAAAAAACAAGTTGTTAATGCATTGAAAGGTCTTGGAAAAACTCAAATAGTTGAATTAGTTTTAGCTTATGAACCAATTTGGGCAATCGGAACAGGAAAAACTGCAACTGCAGAAATAGCAAATGATACGATTAAAGCAATAAGATCAGTTGTGAAAGACTTATATGATTCAGAAACTGCTGAAGCTATGAGAATGCAATATGGTGGAAGTGTAAAACCTGCTAATATTAAAGAGCTATTATCAATGTCTGACATTGATGGTGCACTTGTAGGTGGAGCTAGTTTAGATCCAGTATCTTTCTTAGAATTAGTTAACGCTGCTGTAAAATAAATAATAAAAATACTTCTTAATTGAAGTATTTTTTATTTAGTTTAATTCACTTTGCTATTTTTTCAAATTGATGAACATTAGTTGTATTAATTAAAAGAATCAAATCATCTAATAATTCAAAATGCAAACAAAACATAACTAAATGTAAGGTTTTGTTTGCATTTTGAATTTTATTAATGTATCCTATTAATAGGAGGTGTTACATATGGATAAAGAAAAATTAATAAATGCGATTGAAATGGATAAGAGTGATCGTGATGAAAGAGAGGAATCAATTAAAACTTCTTCTTATACTTGGGCTCATTCTGGAGGGTATTTTGTTTTAATTTTGCTTATACTTATCAGATGGGTTGGTGGAGAACCATTTGTTGCTGATTTATTCATGATACTTATGGGTCAAATGATTTTTATGACTTTCTTCTTATATATCAATAACAAAGAAAAGAAATCTAATTTGTACTTTTTTATTGCAACAACACTTTTGTTCCTGGGGTTCACATATAATACGTTGGTGTATTATGGAATCATTTAACAATAAAAATTCTTTAGAACTTAAAAATAAAGTAAAACTTGCACGCGTTGAGAATGATTTAACACAAGACGAACTCGCGAAATTAACTGGAGTTACAAGACAAACTATTGGTGCAATAGAAAGTGGTAAGTTTAATCCTACAGCAAAACTAGCATTAGTATTTTGTATTATACTTGAAAAAACATTTGATGAATTATTTTATTTTGATATTTAAAAAACGCTATATAGCGTTTTTTTATGGCCTTGAAGCACTATTAGTATTCACACATATTCATTATTAAAACGAATATATATAGGTCATTTAGAATAAACAACAATGAATTGTATAGTGATTGATTGTGAAACATGTTATAAATAAAATAAAAAAGTCCTTTTATGTTTGCAAAAATTTTAGACCTTTTATTTTTATGTAATTTAAGATAGAATTATCTTAGGTAATATTGGAGGTATTGTTTTATGGATAGACAAATAATTGTAGATAGATTAAACGAATCTATTGAAAAAAAAGAACCCATCATAGGAGTTTGTATTGGGAATGGTCGAAGTGCTCAACAAGCAGCACAAGGTGGAGCAGATATATTAGCAGCTCTAAATGCTGGTCGTTTTCGTATGAGTGGATTCCCATCTATAGCATCTACACTTCCTTTTGAAAACTGTAATGAAGTAGTTCTTGATTTTGCCTCTAAAGAAGTTGTACCAAGAGCAGAAAATGTACCAGTATTATTTGGAGCTTGCGCTCAAGATCCTCGATATGGAAAAGAACAGTTGTTAGAAATAATCACGAACAGAGGGTTCTCTGGTGTTATAAATTTCCCTACGGTTAGTATAATAGATGGACAGTTTAGAGAAGCTTTAGAAGAAAGTGGTGAAGGATTCAATCATGAAGTGGAACTTTTACATATGGCTTCTAAAAGAGGATTGTTCACTGTTGGCTTCGTAGTAACCATGGATGAAGCTATTAAAATGGTGCAAGCAGGTGTTGATGTTTTATGTCTTCATTTTGGTTGGACCTATATTAATACTCAATCTGAAAATGAATCTGAACCACATATAGATCAGCTAATACATAAAACAAGATTGATCTTTGATGAAATCAAAAAATACAATCCAAAAATCATTCCAATGATTTATGGAGGAACATTTGTCGCGAATCAGAAAGTGATTAAACGCTTTTATGAGGAAACTAGTACAATAGGATACTTCGGAGGTAGTGTATTTGATACATTCCCGACAAGTGGCAGTATTAGTGAGGCTACTTCAGGATTTAAATCTATGAACAGATTGTCATTGCTTGAAAAAGAAAATAAACGATTAAAGAAATTATTACAAAAGAAAGATGGAGTAAAAACAGTTCTCGGTGATTCGAAAGTAATGCAGGACATGGTTGATTGGATAGAAAAAGTTTCTAATCATGATGCAAACATTTTACTTGAAGGTGAAATAGGTACAGGGAAAGATCTTGTAGCGAAAGCAATACACTATAACAGTAATAGAGCTATGCACCCATTTAGGAAAGTGAATTGTGCTTCTATTGCTGGTAATTATGCTGCAAGCACGTTGTTCGGATATGAACGTGGAGCCTTCATTGGAGCTGAAGAACGAAAGCTGGGTATATTTGAAAATGCAAATCATGGGACTGTTTTCTTAGATAATGTATCAGAATTAGAACCAGATATACAATCAAAATTATTAAGAGTAATACAAGATGGCGATTTTGAAAGAGGTGGCGGTAATGAAACTGTTACAATCAATGTTCGCATTGTTTCGTCATCTACTGTGAATTTGAAGAATGAAATGTTAAATGGAAAATTTAGAGAGGATATATACTATCTATTAACTGTTTTATATAGATATTTACCTTCCTTAAAAGAACATAAAGAAGATATTCCAATTTACGTCTCAACTTTCTTAAATCAAATATCTGAAAGACATAATATTGATGTATCTATTGGAGACAATGTAATGAATTCATTCATGAGTTATAACTGGCCAGGAAATGTCAGAGAATTAAAGAATGTATTAGAACGCGGAGTAATTATGAGTGAAAATGGAACCCTAGATACAACTTGTTTACCCATAGGATTTAGAGAGTATATTAAACTTGATGAAAATGTAAATTATATTAAGAACTCATCAATGATAGTTGAGAAAGAAATGATCTTAAATGAATTGATGAAAACCAATTGGAACCAAACCAAAGTTGCAAGCAAATTAGGTATTACACGTAGAACTTTATACAATAAACTAAAAAAATACAAAATAAATAAAGAAAATTACAAATTATAATTTTTAAAAAGTGAGAATTTAACTTCTCACTTTTTTCTATTTTTAATGAAAATTATGGCTAAATCTATAGAAACACTATCACAAAACAATGTTGTAAGATGGAAAAATGGGAAAAAGTGGGAACTTTTATTCATATTGACAATATTTTCTTTGTGTTCTAAACTGAAGATACTTGAATCAAAATAATCAAAAAAAAGGAGGAATCACATTGTCTAAAAAAGTTGTAATAGTTGGGACTATGGATACCAAAGGAAATGAATTTTCATTCGTTAATGATATTATTAAAGCACAAGGATTAGAAACTTTAATTATTGATGCTGGTATCTTCGAACCAACTCTAAAACCGGATATTGGAAATGAAGAAGTGTGTAAAGCAAGCGGACATAACTTAGCTAAATTACGCGAAACCAATGACCGAGGAGTAAATGTTGTAGCAATGAGTGAAGGTGCTGCCAAAATCGTTCAAGGATTGTTAGAAAAGGATGAAGTTGGTGGGATTATATCATTAGGTGGTAGTGGAGGATCTAGTATCGCTGCTCGCGTAATGAGAGAGGTACCTGTAGGGATACCTAAAATCTTAGTATCAACAGTAGCAGCAGGAGATGTAAGTCCTTATGTTGGTGTAAAAGATATTATGATGATGTACAGTATTGTTGATGTTGCTGGGCTTAATAATGTTTTAAAAGAAGTATTAACAAATGCATCACTAGCAATGGCTGGTATTGTTAAGAATAAAAAACCGATTCCAGCATCTAAAAAACCATTAATTGGTGCGTCAATGTTTGGTGTAACTACACCATGTGTGACTACTGCTAGAGAATATCTTGAAGCACAAGGATACGAAGTAGTTGTATTCCATGCTACTGGTGCTGGTGGAAGATCATTAGAAGCTTTAACTGAATCAGGATACTTTAAAGGTATCTTAGATATCACTACTACTGAGTGGTGTGATGAATTAGTTGGTGGAGTATTCCCTGGTGGACCTGATCGTTTAAATGCAGCAGCATTAAATGGAATACCTCAAGTAGTTTCTGTTGGTGCATTAGACATGGTTAACTTTGGACCAGAATCTACAGTGCCAACGCAGTTTGCAGATAGAAATTTATATGTTCATAATGCAACAGTTACATTAATGAGAACTACTGTAGAAGAAAATAAAAAACTAGGTGAAATTATCGGGAAAAAAGTAAGCCAATCAACTGGCGCAGCTGCATTCTTTATTCCACTTAAAGGTGTATCAATGATTGATGCAGAAGGAATGCCTTTTGAAGGTAAAGAAGAAGATGCAGCATTATTTAATGCTTTAAGAGAAAATATTGATACTTCAAGAGTAGAATTAGTAGAAATGGATAACAACATAAATGACGATGAATTTGCAATAGCAATGGCTAAGAAATTAATCGAACTAATAAATAAATAGAAGGAGAGAGAATTATGGCTTTTTCAAGAGAAGAAATACATGCAAGATTAGATGAACAAATTAATAACGGTAAAGCGATAGTTGGGGCAGGAGCTGGGACTGGAATTAGTGCTAAGTGTGCTCAAAACGGTAAAGTAGATATGATTATTATCTATAACTCAGGACGTTACAGAATGGCTGGTAGAGGATCATTAGCAGGATTAATGCCTTACGGTGATGCAAACGCAATCGTTATGGATATGGCTAGAGAAGTATTACCTATTGCTAAAGATACTCCAGTTATGGCTGGAGTTTGTGGAACAGATCCATTTAGAGATATGGAATACTTTGTAAGAGATTTAATAAATATTGGGTTCAGTGGAGTTCAAAACTTCCCTACAGTAGGTTTGATCGATGGAAAATATCGTGCTAACTTAGAAGAAACAGGCATGGGATATAATTTAGAAATAGATATGATCGCAGAAGCTCACAAACAAGGATTATTTACTACTCCTTATGTATTCAATGTAGAAGATGCAGAGAATATGACAAAAGCTGGTGCAGACTGTTTAGTAGCACACATGGGACTAACAACAAAAGGATCTATTGGAGCTACAACAGCTTTAACATTAGATGACTGTGTTCCAATCATTCAAGAAATTCATGATGCTGCAAAAAGAGTGAACCCAGACATAAAAGTAATCTGTCATGGTGGTCCAATTGCAGAACCAGAAGATGCAGCTTATGTTTTAGCAAAACTCAATGGTGTAGTAGGATTCTTTGGTGCTTCAAGCATTGAACGTTTACCTACAGAAGTAGCAATCAAAGAACAAGTAGAAGAATTTAAAAAAATAAAACTATAGGAGATAATTATGAAATTTGATAAATTTTTAGTATCCGTTACATTAAGTGTAGGAGTATTAGCAGGATTATTTAATTTAGCTTATGTATTATATGCTGATTCAGGAGCAACATTCAATTTAAATGGTCTCGTTGTTGCAGGGTTCTTAGGATGGGCTACATTCTATGCTGCTGGTGCAGGTAAAGAAGGATTAGTAAAAGGAATCCCGGCAAACTTATCAGGGATTTTCTGGGCAATAGTTATCGTGTTTATTTGGGACAAAGTATTTGGATTCAATACATTAGGTGCTTTCATCTCAGTTGGTATTGGTGCAGGTATGATGTGCTTCCAAGCACATATTAAGTGGGTAGGATTTATTCCTGGTGCATTTATAGGGTGTTCAACATTCTTTGCATTAGGTGCTGCAATTAATGGTGATGTTATATTCCCATCAATCATTGGTTTGCTTATGGGGTTAGGTTTAGGTTGGCTTTCTCAAAAATTAGCTTTAATATTCCAAGCAAAAGTATTGGAAAAATCATAGAAATGCAATAAAAAAATAAGTTCATCAATTGAACTTATTTTTTTTACGAGATATACCACATCAATATAATGATAAAAAAACATTAAATGCAAAAAGGTAAAAGAATATAAACAATTCATTGTTAGGATACTAAGACAACTATATGCTGTTTTTATATTTGCAGAATATTCTTTGATAATGATAAAACAGTGTTATTGAGAGGACATTTCTTATCTTATTGGCTAATTTATTTTGGAGGTAAAATGATAATAAAAAACTATTTGATGAGAATGATTTTGTTATAACAAGTGTATTGTTCATTTAGAATGTGATACGGTTCAGATGAACTGCACCCAAAAACTTGGACATAGGAAACTATGAAAAAGAGAGGGTGCAGTTTTATATGGCAAAGTATACAATAGAATTTAA
>CAYYOU010000042.1:0-7656 GCA_964473425.1 uncultured Candidatus Izemoplasmatales bacterium
CTTTCAACTGCTTCTGAAGGAAGGTGATTATTTGGCTCTAAATCTTCTAGGAAATCGATTCTATCTTTTAGTCGTTGTATAAATAATTCTTTAAAGGCTGTGTCTTCAAAATCAGGACTAAATCCTTTAATAGGAACGTATTGTAGTTCTTTAATGTTTCCAAGCTGTGAAAATTCAATTTCTTTTGTTACAATTTGTTCTATAAGATTTAATGTAATATCTTTCGTAATATCATTACCTTGAAACTGACCAGTATTCAAGATATAACAGTCAACATTTGTTGTCTCAAACAAATGTTTAAAATTATTATAGTCATGTTTTAAAGAATACAATCTAAATGGGTTAGCATATGGTTCAATAACAAGTTTGTCATTTGCAACTCCAAATTCCGCACTAGATCTTTTAGTAGCTAGTGTAGCACCTAATGTACTACCCAAAATGCTCGATTCAACTTTTAATATAGGTGGGAGAGTATCATCTTTCATAATCCAAAATATGGCATCAGCTTTGTTATCAAATTTAAATACCCTTTGAGGAGTCCAATATAATGATTTTAAGCATCTACCATTTCCATTTCTAATGTCTTGGGTCACTGGAACAATTTTATCGAAATTATCAATTGTCACTCCAACATTTTGCATGGTCAATAAGAATTTATTATCTGTACTATCAGTTGGGTAATCTTGTACTTTGTCAAAGTATGATGGTTCCATAGAAATACTTGAACCGTCTTTATTCGAAATGATAAAGGCATCATCATGAAGTACGGATATATCATATTTCCCATTATGTTTTGAGTGAGTAATTGTGCTTTTTCCACTTCCACTGAGTCCAAATACACCAGCGATGAATGTTTTATTATCGTCAAGATTAAATCTTTTTTGACCACCATGGCAAGCTGTGTAATTATTTCTAGAAGCAACAGACCAAGCCATTGTTAATGTGGCTTTTTTGTGTTCTCCAAAGTATCTTAGGCCTAATAATGCTCCGCAATTATTTTGGTCAAAGATTGAAATGCCGTTATCAAAATCTTCTATAAATTCGTCAGGATCTGAATAAAGGAATATGTCACCTTCATTAATTTCTTTTGATTTTGAATACATTTCATCCATTAAAAATGTCTTATTTTGAAAATTTAGAAGCCATGAGTAAAGTGTGTTTTCATATCCTTCTGGAATTAGTAAATGAGCTTTAACCATAAAATCTTCATGTAGACCAACGTATGCAACAGCATGATACATTGTTTTTTTACGAGAATTGAATATTGAATTTCTCAATACATTAGCATAGTGGTCAGCATTAGATTCATCAATTAATCTTCTTACTTTTGCATTTCTACCAGTTATTATTCCATCGTTAAAAAATAAGACTTTTGCATCAGATGGTAACCCAAGTTCTTCAGCGTTGTGCACAGGTAAATCACTTATGATAGTTCCACTAGCGTTTTTAGCTAATTCATAAGCGTGAGATAATGAAGTGACTTTTATTACGTTGTTTCTATAAAAAGCAGTCTCAATAGTTGTTCTGACTCTACTAAATAACAATGGAGAAGAAGTGCCTATTTCTGATCTGTTTAATTTACTTCTAGTTGACATAATAGTTCCCTCCCTTTTTTTATTTTGCAGATAATGCTGCGAGTGCTATAGAATTGAATTTACTAATAGTAGAATCCGCTCTACTTGTTAAAACTATCGGTTTTTTCGCACCAGCAATAACACTTGCGCTTTTAGCATTTGATAAAAACATCATAGTTTTATAGAAAATATTCCCTGCTTCAATTCTAGGCATTATTAATATATCAATTTCACCAGCAATCGGATCTTTAATTCCTTTGTGTTTAGCTGCTTCTTTATTAATTGCATTATCCAATGCAAATGGTCCACCAACTATACATCCTTTTATTATGCCGTCTTTATTCATTTGAACAAGCTTTTCAGCATCCAATGTTGCTTCCATTTGAGGATTTACTTTTTCTACTGCAGCAAGAATCCCTACTTTAGGATTATTTAGTCCAACAGCATTTGCAATAGCAACACTATTTTCAATTATTTGTCTTTTCTCATCAAGTGTTGGAGCAATATTCATTGCACCATCACTCATGAATATTATTTTGTGATGTGTTCCAACTTCAAAAACACTTACGTGTGAAATTCTGTTTTTTGTTCGTAGCCCATATTCCTTGTTTAGTGCTGCTTTAAGTAAAATAGAAGTATCAATTAAGCCCTTCATAAGGAAATAATTATCATTACTACTGACCAATTTTACTGATTTTTGACAAGCTTTAACTTTGTCTTTTTCGTCTATTATTGTGTAGTTACTTGAATTTATTTTTAGAGATTTCAATATTTGTAATATTTTTTCTTTATCTCCAACTAAAATACCGTTAATAATATTATTTTCTCTAGCAAGTTCAACAGCTTCAAGTACATGTTCATCTGCAGCGCATGCTACAACCATAGTGCTTGTTTCAATCATTTTAGCTTTTGAAATTAACTCATCCATTGTTTTTATCATGATAGCCTCCTATGTATATTCTTTATATGACTCTTGTCCTCTTAATACTCTCAAACCTCCAAGGGCTAATGATTCCATTTCATCTTCTCCTGGAAAGACTAGTAGTTTTCCAATAAAGGAAACACGTTCTTCAATTAATTCAACTAATTTTTTATCATATGCAAGACCACCTGTTAGTACTATTGCATCAACATTACCTTTTAAAACGGTAGAACAAGCACCAATTTCTTTTGAAATCTGATAGCACATAACTTCTAGAATAAATAAGGCTTCTTTATCGCCGGTTTTTATTCTCTTTTCAATCTCATAACCATCATTAGTACCAAGATATGCAACAATTCCACCATTACCATAATTCATACGCTTAATTTCTTTCAATGTGTATTTACCGCTGAAAGCCATTTTGTATAGAGGACCCATGGGAACAGTTCCGCTTCTTTCTGGTGACATTGGACCATCACCATCAAGAGCATTGTTCACATCAATTACTCTCCCAAATTTATGGGCACCAACACTAATTCCTCCACCAAGATGAGCAATTATTAGATTTAAATCTTTATAGTCCTTCTTCAAATGTTTAGCGGCTTTAAGAGCAACAGCTTTCTGATTCAATGCATGAAATAAACTTTGTCTTTTTATTTCAGGCATTCCTGTATATCTTGCGATTTCTTCCATTTCATCTACAGAAACAGGGTCAACAATGAATGAAGGTTTATTTATTGAATCCGCAAGCTCTTTAGCTAGCACACAACCAAGATTTGAAGCATGTTCTCCTCTGGGTGCTTCTTTAATGTAGTCAATCATTTTCTCATTTACTAGATAGGTTCCACCTTCAATTGGTTTAAGCATTCCACCACGACCAACAATTGCATCAAAGGAATCTAAATCAATATTTTCATCCTTCAATGTTTTAAGAATTGAGTTTTCCCTAAAAGAGTATTGATCAATTACTTTATCAAAAGAACTTATCAATTGTGTGTTATGTTTAATGCTCGTTTTAAACAATAATTTCTCATTCTCAAAAACAGCGATTTTTGTCGATGTGGATCCTGGGTTGATTGTAAGTATTCTATAATTCATAAGACACCCCTTTATTCAATTTTGTACTTTTAAAAAATCTCGACTACATTATAACATGATAGCGTTTACACTACAATGGTATTTTGAAGTTTTTTAAAATACTCTTAAAATGCGCTAATTTTAGGTGTTATAACATAATATATGAGGTGTTAATCATGACATATAATTTCTGCGAAAAGCTCATATAAGACCTATGGCTCATATATGGCCTTTTCATATATATAATTATTATTTAATATATATATACATAGTATTGGTTAAAAAAATGAATAAAAATATAATTTTGAAAGTGAGGAGCAAAAATGATTTATTTAGGAACTGGAATTATTGGCTTTTTAATGTTGTTATTATTTGATATTTGCTCTTTAAGTAAGAAAAGTTTAATGAAGTATTTTTTTGGAGTTAGTGGCTTTCTTTTAATAGCTGGAAGTAGTGTTTTATTAGTATTTACTAAAAGCAATGTATCTTTCCCCCTTTCTTTAAGATTAATTTCATTAGTATTAGCAGTTTTGTCTATTGGTTTATTAATTTACTCTGTTTTTATTGAGGTTGGTAAGAACACTTATGAATATGAAAACCATAATAGTTTGATTACTACGGGTACTTATGCTTTATCAAGACATCCAGGAGTATTGTGGTTCTTATTCTTTTACATATTTTCAGCTATTTATTTCCAAAACCATTTAGTTTTATATGCTGGGTTAACTTGGACTGTCATGAATATTATTTATGTATTTGTTCAAGAAAAATATATATTCAGTAAATTATTTGATAACTACAGTAACTATATTCAAACTACACCAATGATTTTTCCGAGTTATAAGAGCTTAGAAAAGTGTATTACTACTTTAAACTGGAGGAAAAGATGAAAGACTTAAGACAGATGTTACTTGATGAGGATTATGATAAGATTTGGAAAGCTTATCTAGGGTTTTTGGATTTAACCCTAGATGAATTTATGAAAATCCAGGAAAGATTGCTTCTAGAACAAATTGATTTATTAAGCAAATGTAAACTAGGTAAAAAACTTTTAGGACCTAAAAATATCCATAACATGGAAGAGTTTAGGAAATATGTTCCACTTACAACCTATGATGATTATGCGGACACTCTTCTTAATAAGAGAAGTGAAGATTTACCAAGTGAACCATTACATTGGGTTCAAACAACTTGGAAGGGCGGGAGTAAACCAATTAAATTGGCCCCGTATTCGCGCACTATGGTTGAGGAACATACTAAGATGTTTTTATCTAGTTTAATATTATCTACAAGCAAAAGCAGAGGTCATTTTACTTTAAGAAATCAAGATAGATTCTTATATGGAATGGCACCACTTCCTTATTTAACGGGATTTGCACCATATATCTTAAAACATGAAATTGATTTTGAATACTTGCCATCTACTGATGAAGCAGAGAAACTAAGTTTTAAAGAAAGAAACATGGTTGGATTTGATTTGGCAGTTAAAAAAGGTGCAGATCTATTCTTTGGATTATCTAGTGTTTTAGTAAAAATAGGGGAAGCCTTTGAAAGTGGTTCAAATAGTGGAAAAGTAAAATGTCCTTCAAATTTTAAACAAGCAATAAAAATGATCAAAGCTGTTTATAAAAAGAAAATTAAAAAACAAAGATTACTTCCTAAGGATCTTTTTGAATTTAAAGGGATTGTTTGTGGTGGAACAGATTCAGATACTTACAAATCTCAAATTGAATACTATTTTGGAATAACTCCATTAGAAATATTTGGTGGAACTGAATCGGCTGCTGTTGCAACTGAAACTTGGAGTAGAAATGGGTTAACATTTTTTCCTGATGTCAATTTCTTAGAGTTCATTCCAGAAGAAGAATTAAAGAAAGAAAAGAATGATGAGTCATATAAACCAAACACACTTTTATTTAATGAAATTGTACCTGGTGAAATATATGAACTAGTAATAACAAAATTAAGAGGCGGAGCTTTTGTTAGGTATCGAATCGGAGACGTAATAAAATGTGTTGGACTTGAAAATGTTGAAGATGAAGTGAAACTACCTCAGGTTAAATACATTGATCGTGTAAATAATATAATAGATTTATCAGGATTTACACGAATAACAAAACAAATAATTGGGGACTCAATTAAGCTTTCAGGACTTAAAATAATTGATTGGACAGCAAGCAAGGAATATGGACATTCAAGACCTTATATAAACATCTATCTAGAACACGATAAGACAGAAAATATTGAATCAATAAGAGAAAAAATAAATATCCAAATGAAACTATTAGATTCAGATTACAATGATGTTCATGCTCTACTTGGGCATGATCCTCTGCGAATAACAATGCTAAATAAAGGTACTTTTATAGAATACAAAAAAAATACAAGTACAAGATTATCTAATATTAATCCAACAAACGAAGAACTAACAACATTAATTGCATGTAGTGAGGGATTAAATATTTAGATAGAGCGGTATAAACTAGTAAGGGGTAAATACTAAGATGGAGTGGTAATATGATTACTTTGACTGAAATAACCATTATTCCTTTAATTTCTTTAATTTTATATGTATTTATATTAATGATTATTCTTACGTCTAATAAGACGAAATTATCTAAATCCTTTAGCCTGTATATAATCGCAATGATTATATGGTCTTTAGGGTCCTTTTTAATGAAAACTGATATACCACCTAGCTCCCTATTTTGGGACAAGGTATTACTTATTGGTTTTGTTAGTGTCCCTGTTCTTTTACTGAGATTTAGTTATATAATCTCTGAATACCACAAAGGAAAGGCAGTATTGTATCTAGGTTATATTTTAGCGCTAGGGTTAATAGTTTTATCAATATTTGGTTTTGTTGTTAAGTCTGCTGAATACAGCAACGGAGTATTTACATACGAAATGGATTTTGGTGTTTATATTGTTGCGGTTGTTGGAACTACATATAGTGCATTAGCTCTTGGAACAATGGTATTAAGAGCTAAAAGAAAAGAAATCAGTATAAAAAAAGTTAGACTAGTTATAATTGGTCTAGCATTAGTTATCATTGGCGCAGCATCAAATCTAAATACAAGACTTGGTGAAATAGGTATAGATATCATTTTTAACGCAATAAACGCAATTCTAATAACCTATGCTATTTACCGTAATAAATTCTTAGAAATAAACTTAATAGTAAAAAAGGGATTATCTTTCTCGCTATATAATATCGTATTGTTTGGGATTTATACCACGGCAGTCTTAATTACGTATAATGGGTTACAAAAACTCGGGATAACAGAATTATATTTGTCAATTCTGATAATGTCTCCGATGTTTTTGGTATTAGAGCCATTAAGAAAACTACTTCAAAGATTGAATAATCATATATTCTATAGAGCTACAACTGACAGACAATTGATATTAAGACATTTTAGTAACTTGATTAATTCAGCAATGAGCTTAGATTTGATTACTAATTCTTTTATTAATGCAATAAAAGATGGTATTGATTCAAGAGAAGTTAGTATAATGCTTAAAAATTCTACTAAATATATTTTAAGTGATTCAACTCTTGATAAATCAAATGAATCAAAAATTTATTTAAAATTTAATCATCCAATTGTAACTTGGTTTAATAAGGGGAACTCTTTATTATTAAGTTCTCAAATTAATAATCATGTTTCTTTTAAAGGATTATGGGATCAAGAAAAAGAAGTAATAAAATATTTAGATACTGAAATCGTTGTTCCAATTACGTATTTGGAAGATTTAATAGGAATGGTAATAATTTCAGGGAGAAATGATGAAACTCCTTATAGTGAGGATGAAACAGATTTTTTAAAAACTTTAATAAATAATGCTGCAGCAATTATCGAAAATGCTAAAACAATAGAAAATATCAAGAAACAATCTATTACTGATGAGTTAACAAAACTATATAATCACCGATATTTCTTTGAAACTGTAAGTTTATGGATGTCAGAAAAAGTTCATGATACTTTTAGTATCGCTATGATTGATTTGGATCAATTTAAAATATATAACGACCTCTATGGCCATTTAGCTGGCGATAAGGCTTTAAAAAGAATTGCAGAA
>CAYYOU010000043.1:0-7651 GCA_964473425.1 uncultured Candidatus Izemoplasmatales bacterium
ATTAGTTTTTGTATTTGCAGGATTTTTAAAGGGATGGGCAGGATTTGGGACAAACTTAATTGCGCCACCTGCGCTAATAATGCTTGGGTATGAATTTAAGGAAGCAATTGTAATAGTTATATCTGTAAATATATTCATCAATATTGCTATATTGATTGAAAATAAGAAATTTAATATCAAGAGTTTAGGTAATATTAAATTACTTGTATTCTTTGGAATTATCTTTAATTTTGTAGGCATCTATTTTTTAGCTAATTTTAACCAAGACATCTTGAAAATAATTATGGGGATCTTAATTCTATTTACGGCAGTTAATAAAGCTTTGAGTTTTAAATTTAAAGTTACTAATAAGGAAAAGTATTTTATTCCAGTAGGGATAACATCAGGTATATTTAATGGCATTGCAGGGTTAGGTGGACTACCGGTATTGATATTACTTAGTAATTCAGATATGAAAAAAGATGAGTTTAGAACAACACTGGTCTCTTTCTTCTTAGTTATGAACGTAGTAGCCATTGTTGGGTATTTAGCTGGTGGACTATACACTGGATATATTCTAACGAACATTAGTATTGTAGTACTATTTGGACTTGCTTCTGCGATGTTTGGTGTCTATTTAAGCAGAAGAGCAAGTGACAAGCTTTTTCAAAAATGGTTTGTCTATATATTATTGTTTATGGGTATCGGATTAATCTTTAATGCATTATATACAAAAGTAGGAACAAACATAGATACTTTATATTATTTTGTTTACTCAGTTGGAGGAACAATAATAATTGGAGCACTACTATATTTACGAACTATTTTAATAAAAAGAAAAAAAGTATTAGAATAGTGGTATAATATAGGTAAGGAGAGTGATGATATGTCAACATCTGGAATCATTTTTATAGTTTTAGGAATATTTACTATTCTTGCTGGTTCTGTATCAAATCTTTCACAAAAATCTAGAAGAGGTAGAAGATTAGAAATGTTGTTTGGCGAAACAGGATCACGAATATTCTATTTCATACTAGGATCTGCATTAATAGCAGTATCATTCTTTATATAAGAATTTTAAACATGGGGTTGTTTATGGATTCGACAGGGTAGTTAGAGCTTGATTAGCATGCCTTGGTTGTGCAAGTAAAAACACTCGATTATAATAATCGGAAACGAAAATTACGCTTTCGCAGCTTAATAAATAAGCGCGATCTCCCCCTTTTATAGTCTACGATAATAGGCTGGAGAACAGTTAGTAGAATATGTTTAAACAGTGCAGTCATAACTGTTTGAAATGAACTTAATAGGACTCGTTAGTTACTTGGCTGTTTGTCACTTGGTAGCTAATTAAACAAATTGATGAACTAAGCATGTAGAAAGTTTAGTTTCGGCTGTTTTGGACAGGGGTTCAAATCCCCTCAACTCCACCAATAGTATCCGCGTCCGAGAGATTTAATGGCTAGTTATAGCTGTGTATAGATTTCTCGGTTTTTGTTTACTCAATTTTTAGTTGTGGAATTGACACTGATATCGGTGTTTTTGAGGGGTTTTTATGTTGCAATAGGGTTGGTTTGAGTTTTTGACACTCTGAACCCCTGTCCAAAAGGTTTTCATTCTGTGTGTTAGCAAAAGACACTGGGAATATCGTTTTTCTCAAAAAAATAACGCATATCCATATTGACAATTATGAAATGTATGCTAAAATAGTATTAGATAACAAATATGTTATCAAGATTGTTATAATGATGAGGAGGAGTATTATTGAAGTTTCCAGTTAAACATTACAAAACTGAATATGGTAATTCCCCTCTGAAAAAATATTTGGAGGATTTAAAGAATAAAAATAAAATTGGTGATCTAGCGCAAATAAGAATATATATTACAAACTTGCAGAATTATGGATTTGATATTAATAAGAAGTTTGCTCCAGAGGCAATAAAAAAAATAGAGGGAAAGCTTTACGAACTTAGACCAGGAAGCAATAGAGTTCTTTTCTTTTATTATAGTCCAGATGGAGAGTTCATACTTCTTCATGGATTTAAAAAGAAAACACAAAAAACACCAAAAAAGCAGAAGAATAAAGCAATTAAAGAGATGAAATATTATAAAAGGAGACGGACAAATGAAATTAGAAAAAAATGATTTTAACAGTCTATGGGAAGAATTAAAAAACGAGGATGAAAAATCAAACGAGGTTTTTACAATTGCAGAAATGGTTTCAGATTCAATCAACAGAATCATTAAAGCAAGAAATAAATTGAATATGACACAAAGAGATTTAGCAGCTGTCAGTGGGATAAAACAGTCTGCAATAGCTAGATTAGAGAGATTGAATACAATCCCAAGATTAGATACAATTGCAAAATTAGCATATCATGTTGGTCTTACAATAGAATTAAATGGGGAATATGATAATAATTATGTAGAAGTTTGTATGACTGGTACACAGAAATATAAAACATCTGGAACTATAATCAATTATGTAAATGACTACTCACAAAAAGATTTTGAAACAGAATCACTTGAAGTATTATATAGATAGGAGAGATCAATTTGTTTAAACTGAAAAATGTTAACATTCAAGTAGATAGAATGACAATTAAAAATAATCATTTAGAGCAAGGTGAATTCAAACTTAATCCCAACTTATCACGAAAAATTGGACAGCTAAAAGATTCAGTATATTACACAGAGTTACGTCTTATAATTAAAGACGAACCTGATTTTAGATTTCCAATAGATTTAGAGATTAACATAAAAGCAATTTTTAGTTTTGAAGACATAAAGGAAGAAACGAAAAAAGATATTGATTTATTTCTTAAAAAACAAGGAGTTCATATTCTTTATCCATACTTAAGAAGTGCAGTTTCAAATCTAACTACTAATGCTCTGCTTCCACCGGTAGTTTTACCAATAATTAACGCGATGACTTTATTTGAAGAAAAATAAGCAAGTAAATAAAACGACTAATATTTCATTAATTAATTAGTTGTTTTATTTTATTGTTTTTACATCTTATTTTCAATAAAGTATTTTACTTAAAAGAACATTAATATATTTAAGAGTTTGATCCGGACGAGGGTATCGTTCAGGGACTCTCAACTCCACCAATAGTATCAGCGTCCGAGAAATTTAATAGCTAGTTATAGCTGTGTATAGATTTCTCGGTTTTTTATTTACCAAAAAACCGAATTAAAATTAACGCAAAACAGGGTGGTTTTGAGGCATGAGCATGTTGTAATAGGGATAGAAAAGATTTTTAGCACTCTGAACCCCTGTCCGCATCAACTAGTATTTAATCTTTGTATTATGTCCAATAAAATTATAATTTTATTTACATGATTATCGTAATGATATTTATATTGCAATAGAAATAGATAAATGATAAAATGAAGTTAGAAAGTAGGAAAGTAAGAAATGGAGTTGGTTTGATGATTATAGAATTAAGAAAAAAATCACAAGTTACGATACCTAAAGAAATCGTCACTGAATTAAATCTTCATGAGGGGGATCATCTTGATATCTCAGTAAAAGATGGTGTAATCGTTATTGAATCTGTAGCAGTATATTCAAAATCCTATATTAAAAAATTAGAGGATACTGTTATGAGAATAAATGAAGAATCTCCTATATATAATGTAGGTCCATTTAAATCAGTAGAAGATGCTATCAATTATCTAAAAGAATCGGATGAGGATAATGATGAAAAAGAAAACGAGAAAAAGTAATGAAATATGAATTACTATTTTCAAGTAGATTCAAAAAGTCTTTTTCTAAGTTGCAAGAACAAGAAAAACGAATGTTCTATAAAAAGTTAACTTTGTTTGTAGAAAATCATAAACATCCAAGTCTTCGATCTAAAAAGATTAAAGGAAGTAAGATATTGTTTGAGTCTAGTATTAATATGTCAATAAGAGTGATTTGGACATATCAAAATGACAACCTAATATTAATGCTAGACATAGGTCATCACGATATATTAAAAAGACTATGATAAACTTAACTAGGGTATCAAAATAGAATAATGGGGTAAAATATATGAAATTAGTTTAAGTAGCTAGAAAACACAAGCATATAATAAAAGATTATAAAAATGAGTATTTAAAATACCATGATAAAGTAAATGGTGGTTGTGGAATTCATCATTATCCAAATATTGATGACTGGGTTGATGAGATTGATAAAATTGTATTAGGAAAGTCCACTAAAAGAATATAGTCATCCACTTATATTTGTATGAAAATGATAAAATTGTTGGGATGATTGACATTAGGCATCATCTATCAAAAGAATGGGTTACAGCGGGCCATATTGGCTATTCAGTAAGACCAAGTGAAAGAAAAAAAGGATATGCAACTTTAACATTAAAAGAAGCACTACAAATTATCAAGAAACTAAAGATCCAACCTGTAATTATTACCTGTCTTAAAACTAATTTTGGTAGTAAGAAAGTAATATTGAATAATGGTGGTATTTTGATTGATGAAATTGTCCAAGAAAATGAGTTACATCTGATTTACGAAATTAATAACTAAAAGTGGACGAGGGTACCCTTCAGGGACTATCAACTCCACCAATAGCACCCGCGTCCGGAAATTTCAGATGGCTTTAATTAGCCGTTAATGGAATCTCCGGTTTTTATTTGTCAAAAATATGATGAAAACTAACATCAAAACGACTGTTTTTTCGTTCTAACCCTATTGCAATAGGGAAAACCAGATTTGTAACGAGTAGAACCTGTGTCCAAAAAGAGCTATGAATAATCCTAAATGTCTTAGCAAAGCTATTTCTAAGAGTTTTAATGAAAAATGAAAAAAAATAAAATCAAAAAAAAAGTGCGTCGATTTAAGTCACTTTTTCCTTGATTGATTCACCATTAATTTCAAAGTTTCTTTTATTTGTCATAAAAAAATATTGCTACCCTATTGAAAATATGACAAAATTGAAGTATAATATATTATATTAATGGAGGGAGCATATATTATGGATGAAATAATTAGAGACAATTTTAAGAAATTTAGAAAAAAAATAAATATTACCCAAGAACAAATGGCTGAGTATTTAAACTTGGAACAAAGTAGTATTAGTAAGTTTGAGAGTGGAGAAAGAACAATAAGTGTGAGCAATCTTGAGAGAGCATGTTCACTTTTTGGTATTCACATGAATGATATGTACAAAGAAACAAATAATTTGCGCGCTTTATCTCCATCATTTAGAAAAACTAGTTTAAGTTTATCCTCACTTGAAGATATTTCAAATATAAATAAGATTGCAATGAATATTATAGAGATGAATGCAATTTTGGAAAAGCATAATGGATAGACTAGTTTTGCAACGTCGTGCACTCAGTATTCGTGAACACTTTGGTGTTGATGATAATTCACCTATGGATTTGTTTGCATTAGTAAGCACAAATTCAGACATAACTTTGATCTTATACCCGTTTAAAGAAGAAATTAGTGGAGTATGCATTAAATCAGCAGACTTAATTGCTATTAACTCTCATTCAACTCTAGGCAGACAAGCTTTTTCCATTGCTCATGAGTTATATCATTATTTTTATGATGGAGAAAAAGCTTCAATTAGTTATATAAATGCTAATTCAAATTCAAAAGTTGAAAAGGAAGCAAACTTATTTGCCTCATATTTACTTATGCCAGACTCAAGTTTTACCCGTTTTTACAACAAACTTACAAATAGTGGATCTAAAAAGATTGAGTTGCAAGATATTTTAGAGATTGAACAGTATTTCAGGGTTAGCAGAAATGCTGTACTTGTACGATTGATTCAAGAGGGATATATTTCCGTTGAAGATTCTGTACAATATAAAAAGGATATAGTAAAGAATGCTAAGAAATATGGATTTGATATTACGTTATATTTACCAACTACCTCTGATGAACCTAAAACATATGGATCATACTTAAAAAAAGCGCTTGAATTAAAAGACTCGGGTTTAATCTCTGACGGGAAATATGAAGAATATTTGTTAGAAGCATATAGAAGTGATATTGTTTTTGATGAAAATGGAGAAGAAGATATTTATGACTAAAGTTATCTTTTTCGATACTGATTGTATATCTTCTTTTTTATGGACCAAGACCGAGTATTTGCTATTTCATTGCTTTGGTAGTGACATGATTATTCCGAGACAAGTATATGATGAAATTTCAAGAGTCCCGCATTTGCAAAAAAGAATTGATGATATGGTTAATAACGGTAATCTAGCGATAGAAGATATACTTGTCAATAGTGAAGAGAATACTCTATATTTAGATTTGACAAATTATTCCAAAGCAAGCAAATTACCTTTGATTGGTAGAGGAGAAGCGGCAGCAATTGTATTATCAAAAAAGAATAATGGAGTACTAGCAAGTAACAATTTTCGTGATGTAAAGTATTATGTTGAATTATATGAGTTGGACCATATTGCTACTCATGATATCATGCATAGGGTAGTGAAAGACAGTACAATAACGATTTCTCAAGCAGATGCTATTTGGACAAAGATGATTTCAAAAAGGAGAAAACTACCTTTTAATACATTCTCAGAATATTTGAGTCACCTCTAAGTTTTATCAATAGTTTATTATTTGTGTATCAAAATAGGTCACCCAACCCAATAGTAACCGCGTCCGAGAAATTTAATGGCTAGTTACAGCTGTATATAGATTTCTCGGGTTTTTATTTGCAATTTTTTAATACATAAAATGGAACGAAACTAGGTGTTTTTGAAGAGTATTTATGTTGCAATAGGATTGGAAAACATTTTTAGCACCTTGAACCCCTGTCCAAAGGGGGGAATTATAAAAGAATGGCGAATATATATTTAGTGTTTATGGTATAATTATGTAGTTGTACATCATATTATTCAGATATAGCAAGGAGAATTAAAATGAAAGTAATCAAAGGAACACGTAATGATTTACACGAAATTGTAGATTTCGCATATCCATTGCAGTCAGTTGTTAGGACGAGATGTAGACCACTTTTAATTGATTGTAATAAAGACGAATTAACTGCGCTTTTTGAGAGTTATATTGATAGAGATATGCACGAACTCCTTATAATTAGAGAAAATAAAATAGTAATCGGTGTGACTCCGATATATTGGATGAAAGAGGATAAATATATCTCATATAGTCAAGGTCCATATGGACTTGATTATGATAAAGTATCTTCAGTTTTTCTGAAGTATGTTGAAGAGAACTTTGAGGGATATAAATTCTATATTAATACATCAAAGGAACATCGAAAATCAAGAAATTTCTTTAATAATAACAAATTCACTCAATTAGAGGATGCTACATTACTGAAACTAGAAAATTTTACTATTCGAAAATCTTCATCAAACGTAAAGATACTAAATGATGAAAATAAGAATATGTTATTTGCAAGCATTGATAAGGAAACTGATGAAGATACTTATTGGAATTCATCACGAATTAATGTTCACATGGATAAGTTTATTATCTTAGGGTATTTTAACTCGGATATTCAAGGTCATATTATTGGTAGAAGAGGTAAAAACGGATCAATAGAAATAATTGGTTTTAAAGGCAATAATTTTGTAAAAGAGGAATTATTCATAGCTTTTATTAATCAAGTTGAGGATAAAGGGTTAAATAGAATTGAACTATATACTGAAGAGGAAACTGAAATTAAACTA
>CAYYOU010000044.1:0-7645 GCA_964473425.1 uncultured Candidatus Izemoplasmatales bacterium
ATTAAAATAGATGGAATAGACATAATGGAGCTTAACAAAAAAGATTTACTTGAGTTTCGTAGAAACAACATATCTATGGTATTTCAAAGTTTTGGATTACTGAACCATCGAACTGTGTTAAGAAACGTTGAGTATGGATTAGAAGTAAAAAAAATAGATCCTATAATGCGTACTGAAAAAGCATTAGAATCAATTGAAGTTGTTGGCTTAAAAGGTTGGGAAGAATACTACCCATACCAGCTATCAGGTGGTATGAAACAACGAGTTGGTTTAGCAAGAGCAATCACAACTGAACCAGATATCTTACTAATGGATGAACCATACGGTGCATTAGATCCATTAATAAGAAGAGATATGCAAAACGAGCTTTTGAACTTAGAAGACTACATTGATAAAACAATTATTTTTATTACACATGATATGAATGAAGCTTTTAAATTAGGAGATCGTATTGCTCTTATGAAAGATGGCGAAATCGTTCAGTTAGGACGACCTAAAGACTTCTTTGAAAACCCTGCGGATGACTACGTAAAAGATTTCATTGCAGATGTTGACAAAACTCAAGTACTCCGAGCAAAACAGATTATGGATGATTTGCCTTTTGTATTAAAAGAAAGTGATTCTAGAACTGAAGCAAGAGATATGTTAAAGAAATACAATCTAGATTATGCTTATGTTGTCGATGATTTCAGCAAATATGTAGGTTACATAACATTAAAAAAATTAACCGATTCAAGAGTCCACATAATTAAAGAACTGGTATTAAATGATATCAAAACATTTTATCGTCAAGAATTTATAAAAGATTTGATACCTTTACTAGGTGACACAGATTACGAAGTACCTATCGTTGATTCTCAAAATCGATTAAAAGGTACAGTTTGTAAAGAATCACTATTGTCATCATTAATATAGTTTGAAAAAAAGACATACTAGATATTTAATTATCTAATATGTCTTTTTCTATTCCCAATAATGGCTTTCTATTTTTTTTATCTTATAAAACTATTCTTTGCAGTTTACTTTAAAACCTTATTAATAAATACATCGACTACTGTTTTATCAAACTGTGTCCCACTGTATTTTTTCATCTCAACGATTGCTTCTTCTAATGATAATGGAGTTACCCGATATGTTCTTTCTGTAGTCATAGCGTCAAAAGAATCAGCCAATGCGATGATTTTAGATTCGATAGGAATTTGATCTCCACCCCATCTAGCGGCAATATCATTGCCGCTAATACATGACGAAATTATATCTCCGATTTGTTTAATTAATTCGTCCCCTGCTTGATGACCAAATGCATCATTAGTCAATATTAATCCATTTACATCCCCTATAATTTAAATATTATCCTATTTGTTCTATTGAATCTAACTTAAGATATAAGTATTTTATCTTGATATCGAGATATACACTTGATAAGTAAAAAGGGATTATATAAAATCCCTTTTTAAAGTGTTTTTATCCTTTATTGTTTATTATAATTTATTGCTTTTTGATAGAACTGTTGTTTTTCTTCACTTGTAAATAGTTTCTCAGCAAAGATAGCTCCTATAATAAATACAAATAACATACTTATATTAATAATTGCAGTAAGTGTTAGACCTACTTGAGATACTTGGAATATAATGATTGGTATTTTCAATGTTGACCATGTCATAACAAAGAATAATACATTAGAATACTTTGCTCCTTTTTTTAACATGATCAATGCAACAGGGAAAGATGCCATAGTAGGACCAGCTGATAATGCACCCAGTAAGAACGCTAAAAACATTCCTTTTATCCCTGAGTTCTCACCCATTAATAAAATCACTTTTTCTCTAGGCACCCAAACATCAAATAATCCTATTAATAAAAATATAGGAGGTACAATCAACAACATGCTCCAAAGCTGATTTCCTGTATTTTTAAATGCTTGTATCGTTACTGAGATGTCGATAAAGATGTAGACAACCAGAATGATTACTGAAAGTACTAAAAACTTATTTTTCATAATAAATTTCTTCATGTTAGTACACCACCAATACAACAAGAATGATTAGTAATGCACCAATAAATGAAATAACATTACGATAAATTGCTGCTTTTTTACTAAATAGCTTGCTTTCAGCAGCATAATAAACAATCCCAACACTCATCAATGTTGCTAAAAAGGCAGCTACTTGAGCAACACCAGCTCCGTTAGCTAATAACTGAGCACCAAGTGGATAAGATACAAAAGCGGGCATAAAGGTAATACTACCTACAATTAGTGCAAATAGCATTCCAATAAATCCACTATCAGCACCTAAAATATTAGAAATAAACTGAGGGGTTACAATAGCTAACATAATTCCTATAAATAAAAATAAAGGTAATAAAATAGGCATTAACTTAAGAAACGCTTTAGCTCCTTTTTTTACTCCTTTAAATGTTTTTTCTTTATCCAAAATGAATGAGACGATTAGTAATACAAAGGTTACGATATACATAATAATTGTATCAATACTCATATAAACAACTACTTTTAAGTATTGTATATTATTTAGCGTTTTAAGTCTAACAGTTTGTTAATAATTATGACTTATGAAAAAAATGTTTTTCATCATTCCCTTTGTATTAAACCAAAAAAAATGGACAAACCTATTTTTTATTTAGTGTCAACTAAATTAGGATCACTCTAATGTGTGCTTTTTTTATTTTGTAAATGTAAAAAGATTGTTTTAAATATGATATAATTATCTTGTAAATGTAAAGGATTTAAAAAAACTGGAGGTAAATAAATGAGAAAAAAGAAAATTAAAAAATTAAAATTACTATATTTTATATTTTTATTAATATTGTTTCTTGAACTATTAGGTTCTTTAGGAGCTTTACTGTTTGGAGATACTGCAGCAGTTAGAGATGCTGGATTGTCAAACTTGTTCTTAGTGTTCTTGACTACTTTTGCAATTTTATCTCCATGGATAGTGGAATCAAGATATGACATAGATATCCCAGATTTTTTAGAAGTAATTCTATTGTTTATGTTGTTTATTGCAATTGTTTTAGGTTTCATGAATGATTATTATGTTAATGTAAAAGGCTTTGATAAGTTTACACATGCTTTAAGCGGAGTTACAATATCAGTAGTAGCTTTTCAAACATTATACATTTTTAATAAATCTAAGAAAAGTTCATTTAATTTGAGTCCATTTGTGATGAGTTTATTCGCTTATACATTTGCGATAACGTTATTAGTTGTATGGGAGTTTTATGAGTTCTTTGCTGATACTATTTCATTTACTATTGATAATACCACAGGAAGTAATATGCAGAGATATAAATGGATTAATGAATCGCTAGTTTTTCCTCAAGATTATGGACTTTATGATACAATGACAGACTTGTGGGTTGGATTTTTAGGGGCACTAGTTGTTGCGATAATTGGGTATGTATTAATTAGGAAAAATACTCTAGTAAAATAATACAATTACCATGTTATTTCGTCATAAATAAAAGGCATTTAAACACCTTTTACATAATTTGTAGAAATAGTAACAATTTGAAAAAGGTAAATGCAATTGCATTTGCCTTTTAATTTAATTTATTAATAAATATTCCTAAACTCTTTATACTATTTTCAAGTACTTCTTTCCATTTTTTTGGTAATTCTCTTGTAGTTAGTGCAGCGGTTTCTCTTTCAATTCTAAATTTAATATATTCTCTTGTATTATCTGGGAATGAAAAAGTAGTATCCTTAGTTTCAAATAATGAATCTAATTGTGTTCTAGTAAGTTTTTGTCTATCATATCCAATCTTAGTTAATCTTTTTGACTCAACAAGCATATGTGTAGCACCAATTGCCACTAGAATATTTGTGTATTCTTTAGATTCTTTCATAATGTTCTCAGTAATTACTTTATCTCTTAGTTTATTGGTTGTTCCCGGTTTTGTTTCATTAAATGAAAACCAGTCTACACCTCTAACAGGAATATTTAATTCTTTAGCAATCATGTGCAGGTAAAACATTTCAAGAGGACCATCTGCTAAATTACCAATGTTTATCTCTTCTTGTCTGCTTTCTATTAATAGTAAGTCTGGTTTTACATTTTCAAGTACAGCTTTCAAATGATAAAAACTGTAGTTTGGCAAGTTATGGTGCATATAATGCAATGTTCCTAGTATGAGAATTTTTTGTTTCTTATTTGTGAATTCTCTCACAACTTTATATCTAATATTTTTTTTATCCACTATATACCAAAAAAGAAGTTTAGCATCAACAACTACTATAAAGAACAAACTAATAAGAATTATTATAACTAAAAATATAATCAAAAATATTTTCAAAGTCTTCCCCTCCCTTATTTATATCTTATGATTTATGATCAGAGATTTATAAAAAGTAATTGCCTCAACAATGCTTGTTTTTTTAATAGACTCATTATTACCATGGATCTTTTTAACTTCCTCACTAGACATCCTGATTGGGCTAAAACGGAATGCGGATTCGGTCATTTCTGAAAAGAATCTGCAATCAGTTCCACCTAACATAATATAGGGACTTACTAATACATCTGGATAATTATCAATAATTGTTTTAAGTAAGTACTTATAAGCATCATTACTAGTGCTTGATATTGGAGATGCTTCTCTCCCTCCCAGTAACTTCGCTTCAACATCATATTTTAAAGCTATTTTTTCTAAGGCTTCAAAAGATGATTTAATACCCTGAATAGGATGTGTTCTAAGGTTAGCCAAAATATAAGCTTCTGAAGGTATAACATTTTCAGATTCGCTACCTTCTGACATAGTAAATGCTATTGTAGTTGATAGTAAAGCTCTACCATAAGAATTTATCTTTGGTAATAAGAAAGTAATTAAAGGCTTAAATAACCACATATTACCAAATAAGTATCGATATCCAAAGCTCATTGAAGGAGCTGCTTTTTTAAAGATATCAGCTACTTCAGGAATCATTTTTGTTTTAAGTGGAAATTTATTTTCAACATCAGTTACAAATTTAGATAATCTTACTATAGGTGTATTTTTTGGAGGTGTTGAAGAATGTCCTCCTTTTCCAATAGCTGTAAACTTTACATTACAATACCCTTTTTCTAATACCCCAATTAACGCGATAGGCATTTTGGCTGAGGGGAGACTACCTGTTACTATTGCTCCTCCTTCATCTAAAACAAGATAAGGAGTTATCCCTTTTTCTTGTAAGAAATTTACAGATAACTGTGCTCCATCACCAATTATCTCTTCATCAGTGGAACTCGATATATAAACATCATGTTCTGGAGTATAACCACTTTCAATTAATTCATCAACTGCTTTGAATATGCCATAAAGTGTTGATTTGGTATCAAGTGTACCTCTACCTAGAATCTCAGTGTCAGTTACTTTTCCACAAAACGGTTCAAAATCCCAAGAATTTTCATTTGCAGGTACAACATCTTGATGTGCCATTAAAACGATTGGTTTCTCACTTGATTTCCCAATCCATTTAAAAAGGATTGATCCTCCTTCAAAAACAGTTTGCTCCATAACCTTATAAACATTAGGAAATATTTCTTTCATTATTTCATGCATGTCTAAAAATGGTTTCAAGTTCTTCTTTTCTTTGTCATAAGAAATTGTTTTAACTTTAATCATTTTACTGAATTCTTTGGCGTACACTGTACTTAAATCTTTATCAATTTCAGGTGATACGTTTATTTTATTATCAATCTTAATGATGAAACTATTAACTAAAGCAATAAACAATAGAAGTAATATTACACTAACTACTCCTAGTAAGATATATAAAATTATCATATGAACCCCCTAGATTATCTTTTTATTAAATAGAATTTTAGAAGAAATTAACGTTGCAATTACAGCAATTATTATAATTATTATAACCTGACTATTCACAAACGTAGGCACTAGAATACTCAAAATAATTACAACAACAATTGGCGCAATAACCAATAGCCAATTGTTTTTAAAATATTTATAACCTAACGCTCCAAATAAAGCAGATATTACCCACGAAAAAGCAGGAGCTAACAGTTCAGATTGCAGTACTGGTTGTAATGGAATTAACATTAAAATTCCAAGTGATAAAATCACTACTGTAGTAATAGAACTAAAAGCAACACTAATTGTACTTACAACTTCATTTTCTGGAGTGTTAATTTCTGTTTTACATATTTCTGTTGCGTTCATAACGCATGGTACTTTTAAGTTTATTAAGTTTCCTGTTACAAAGGCAAGATATGTAGCACTTGTTCCAAGTAATGGTGAATACGTCATCATTTCAATTAACCCACCAGGTAAATATATAACTGATAATGCAACAACACCAGCAACCATTTGTGCAGCATTAGGAGCTACACCCGTCATTAACCAAATTACTGTAGGAGCTAAAAACATTACTAATATTCCCATAACCATAAATATTCTACCGTATTTATGCATTTTTTCTCTATAAACATCAACCATTAGTAAACCCCTCCAATCCCAAGTAATACTGCACTACCCATTCCGATTATCATCGCAAATGATAATTGGAAGTTTTCAATCCATTTAACATTTTTCTTTTCCACTAAATAATCCAAAAACATCATTACTATAAATGATACTAAAAATACAATCAATGGTACTACCGTTGTACTCCTAATTACATTATCGGTATATGCACCATCAATAATTTCTCTAGTGTTATACCCAAACAGTCTTGAGAAAGCATCTCCAAAATACGCAGATATTAACCCAATAAAGACTGATTGAAATAAAAGTGGTCCAAAACTTCTTCCTTCTTTTTTAGTTGCTTTATCAACGACTTTTGACTGATATTTTTTAAAGAAGAATAAAGTGAATAAACTACCCCATACAATAGCGATCGTCATTGTATAAGCGATAGTGACAAAGTTCTCCACTGTGATATTAGATGCAGTTACACCTTCAACAGCAAGGTCAGCTGCCATCAATTCATAATGCAATGCACCCAGTACAGATAATCTAATCCATGGTAATGCAATACCAAGGAACCCAGACATTGTAATAACTCCAATAAAAATACCGATAGAAGGTAAAATTGAAAAACTTATTGAAGATACTATAGCTTTCTTTATACTTTCTTTAGGCATTCCTAATTCTTGAGATTTTTTGTTTGCATGGTAGGCAAAGAATAATGATCCTGAGATAATAAAAAGTGTTACAAAGGCACCAACAGCATAAAGCCACCAAGCTTCTTGAACATCACTAATTGCGAGTGAACTTAATATCATGATTTCAACCTCTTCCTTTATGTAATTTGATATTCATAATCTTTCAAAAATTACAACAATAGACAAAACATCTATTACATAAATTATAATCTAAATTAAGCTATAAAACAATATCTAAAAATGCAACAATAATCATATATTCAGGTTGAATTATAGAACAAAAGGACCAAAATTCAGTATTACAATAAAAACAGATAGTAGAAAATCTATTTTATTGGTCAATTTTGTAATGATTATTACCTTCTAATTTCTATATGTATTTATGTTTTCTTTCAGTATTGCAACATTTGTTAATACTTTTACTTATTCTTAAGATTTATTTTTATATGATTTGACTAATGCTATAGCTAGCGGAGATGTTTTAATGTTTAATGTTGATAGTGTTACAGATATTGAATGGGCTT
>CAYYOU010000045.1:0-7603 GCA_964473425.1 uncultured Candidatus Izemoplasmatales bacterium
TGATCTTTTAATTTTAGAATTAGTATATCTTTTTGTGATTATTTGAGATATTAAGTCATCAATATCAGTGAAATTTCTTACTTTCTTAATTCTGTTTTCGAAACCTTCAGTAATGTTGAAAATTGCTTCTAAATCATCATTAGAAGAACTAAATATTTTGTATTTTAGTAGGTCTGAAAACATATTTAGATCGATAATTTTTCGATTAGCAAGTAATGCTTCCACACTTTCTGGAATATATTTACTGATGTCTTCATTTGATTTTAACATTTTTCTAATAGCACTAGCACTTTGAATATTAGTATCATTTGTAAATTCATCATAGTAGCCTGTACTAATTCGCTTTATCGTTTTAACTTTAAGTTTACTATTAAGTTTTTTGGCAGCGTTGATGTATTGAATACCTAATATATTATTTGGTAAATCGTAAATATCAGAACTAATTAGTTTTTTAATAGCCATATCACTGCTTGTTGGGTAACTGAAACCTTCTTTAAGAAATGCTTGAACTAGGTTGTTATATTTTTCACTTTCTAAAAGCTCACTAATTTCCTCGAGTTCTTTAATGTTTCCTGATTCACTTCCAAAATATATTTCGTCAACACCTAAATGATTTAAAATAGCCACAGATGAACTGGCAAAAATATCAGCACTTTGTACAGAAAAAACAAATGGCAATTCTATTACTAAATCAACATGATTTTGTAATGCCATTTTTGTTCTTGTAAACTTGTCAATCATAGCAGGTTCACCTCTTTGAGTGAAATTTCCTGACATGACTGCAACTAAATAATCACAATTGGACAACGTTCTTGTTTCAAGAATATGATGAAGATGTCCATTATGAAGAGGATTATATTCTACAATTATTCCTGCAACTTTCATAATATCACCAAATTCATTATACCTTATATTTGACATTTTTACATATTAAAAGTATAATTTTCACGCTTGGAGGTGTAAAGTATGAAATGGACTGTTCAAGAACTAATAAAATTACAAAATATCGACAATACATTTAAAGAAATTATCGATTTTTCGAGTTACATTGATAACACAGACATTATTGATATTTCTCCAGTAGAAGTCGAAGGAGATTTTGAGATTTATGACAGTTCAATATTTGAATTTTATATTGAAATAAAATGTACTTTAACACTAGCATGTGCGATAACACTTGAAGAAGTTCTTTATGAACTTAATTTCAATGTAGAAGAAATATTCTCTGCTGAAAAAAGCGAAGAATATACACTAATTGATGGAATAACTATTGACTTATTACCAATAATATGGTCTAATATAATATTGGAAAAGCCAATGCGTGTTTTAAGTGAAAATGCCTACAAGAATTATCAATCAGAAATAACAGAATCTGAAGATGATGATGGTGTTAATCGAGCGTTCGCTAATCTGAAGAATTACAGAAAATAGGAGATGACGACATGGCAGTACCTAAAAGAAGAACTTCTAAATCTGTTAAGCGTAAACGTCGTACTCACTTCAAACTTAATGTCCCTGGTATGGTTGTTTGTCCAAATTGTGGAGAAATGAAATTATCACACAGAGTTTGTAAAGAGTGTGGACAATACGGTGGTAAAACAGTATTAGAAGAAAAACAAGAAGTAGAGGCTTAATAATCTACAAAAAGAAGCGCTGAAATCAGTGTTTTTCTTTTACAATTTTGAGGATTTATGGTATCATAACTAAACAAAGGGTGATATAAATGTATGAACATATTTCGGTTTTATTACAAGAAAGTATTGCGTATTTAAATATTAAAAAAGATGGAATTTATGTCGACGCTACACTAGGTGGTGGTGGACATTCTTTTGAAATATTGCAAAGACTAGATACCGGACATTTATATGCTTTTGATCAAGATGATTATGCGATTGAAAAAGCAACTGAAAAATTAAATCCTTTAGATAAGAATTATACAATTATTAAAAGTAACTTTGTTAATATGAAAGATAAATTACATGAACTAGGAATTGAACATGTTGATGGTGTACTTTTTGATCTAGGTGTTTCATCTTACCAATTTGATATTCCTGATCGAGGATTTAGCTATAAATATGATGCACCACTTGATATGAGAATGAATCAATCACAAGACCTAACCGCAGAAATTATCGTTAACGAGTATTCTTTCCATGAAATCATGCATCTCCTAAGAAGATATGCTGATGAAAGCTTTGCGAAACAAATTGCTAGAAATATTGAGAAAGAAAGAGTTGAAAAAAGAATTAAAACAACTTTTGAATTAGTAGATATCATTAAAAAAAGCTTACCACAAAAAGTTCTTAGTAGAAAAGGACACCCTGCAAAAAAAACATTTCAAGCTTTAAGAATTGCTGTAAATGATGAGTTAAGAGTGTTTGAAGATTCGCTATATCAAGCGTTAGATTTACTGAATGAAGATGGGAGAGTTGTTGTAATCTCATTTCATTCATTAGAAGATAGAATTGCTAAAACGATAATGAGAGAAAAGACAACAATAGATGTTCCTAGGAACTTGCCAATCATGCCTGATATTACACCTGATTATGAATTATTACACCGTAAAGTAATCTTGCCAACTGAAGAAGAACTTAAAATTAATAACCGTTCACATAGCGCCAAACTTCGTGCGATTAAAAAATTATAAAAAAAAATATACATGTGTATTGACATGTTATTTTGTTTGTGATATTATATCTATGCTGACAAAACGCAGGTGTAGTTTACTGGTAGAACCTCAGCCTTCCAAGCTGATTGAGTGAGTTCGATTCTCATCACCTGCTCCATTTTTTTTAGTCGGTAGAAATTATCTCTGAAACGGGATTTTTTTGTACAAAAAAAGAGTGCAAGCACTCTATCTAAATATAATCTCAAATTTCATTTCAGCTACCATATTTATTATTGCTGAGATGCTACAATAACGCTCAGCTAAGGCCATTGATTTTTCGATGGCTTTTTCTTTATCTTTAGGTACTCCAGTAAAAGTAACAGTTGTAGTTAATTCTTTTAATAATGTTGGGACTTCTTCACGTTTTACACCAACAACATCATAAGTTGCTCCTGTAAAAGGAATTCTCTTCTTATCTGCAATACTCTTAAAAGTAGAATGTAAACAAGATGAATATCCACCTAAGAATAATTCGTATGGTGACATACCTTTTCCTTCAAAGCTAGTTGCAGTTTTACCATTTTTACTTTCTACTAAACCATTGTTTCCATTATCGAACGTTGCTTTTATAACATAAGCCATTTAAAACTCTCCTTTATTTTGTTTCTAAATATCTTGCTTTACAAGTTTGAATTAACTCTAAAGCATCAATTTTATCGTGAAAGTCATGTACTTCAACAATTTTATTATTTTGTAGATCTTTGTATGTTTTGAAGAAGTGTTTAATTTCACGTAACGTGTGTGGTTGAATGTCTCTTAATTCATTAATATGACTGAAACGAGGATCGAATTCCATAACAGCGATAATTTTTTGATCAGGTTCACCGTTATCGACAACATCTAAATATCCAACGACTCTTGCATCAACAATACAACCAGGAAAAGTCTTTGATGTAGCTAAAACTAGAATGTCCAGAGGATCTCCATCAAGTGCCAGAGTTTCATCAATGTATCCATATTCTGCAGGATAAGTCATTGGAGTATATAATACTCTGTCTAATTTAATTCTGTTTTTTACTTTGTCGATTTCGTATTTGTTTTTTGTTCCCATTGGAATTTCAATGATTGCTTCATAAATTTTATCCATTATTTACCTTCTCTCATTTAATTTACAGATAGTGCTTCTTTACATATAATATAGAAACTCTCCTGAAATATTTGCTAGTTTATTTTAAATGATAATTAGAAACAAATCAAGATAAATGAAACTATTATATTGATAATCAGTCATATATTGCTAAAATGATAGATATCAAAATACATCTATGATAAAATAGATAGAAAATTAGGAGGTGAATAATATGGACAACCTATACGTTGAAGAGATAAAAAGAATCTTTGAATTAGATGATGTTAAAGTAATGAAAGAACAGATTGAGGAGTACCATCCCTATGAAGTTAGTGAAGCTTTACTTGAATTATCAACCGAAGAAAGAAAAAGAATCTATAAGATATTTAGTGCTATTGAGATAAGTGAATTCATTAGTTTTTTAGATGATGAAGAAATCATGATGTTATTTGGAGAAATGACTCCAAGGTATATTGTTAATGTTATTCAAAATCTAGACATTGATGATGCAGTTGATGCTATCCAAATGTTACCAGATAAAGAACAAGCTGGTTATATGAAATTAATGAATAAAGAACACAGAGAACAAATTAAAGAACTTTTGAAATATGAAGAAGACACTGCAGGATCAATAATGACAACTGAGTATATTGAAATCAGTGATAATGATACTGTAGAAAAAGCTATGAAAAAGTTAATTGAACAAGCAGTAGATGCTGAAACAATTGATACATTATATGTAATTGATGAAAATGATATACTATTAGGTACACTTTCACTTAGAGAAATGATCCTTGCTAGAAGAGGACAAATAATTAAGGATATTATGAATGAAAGAATTATAAGTGTTAAAACATCCATGGACCAAGAAGATGTAGCAAATATCTTTATGGACTATGATTTCAAAAGTTTACCAGTTGTAGATAACTTAAATAGAATGTTAGGAATCATTACAATCGACGATATCGTCGATGTAATTGAAGAAGAAGCTGTACAAGATTATTCAATGTTAGCTGGTATTAGCGATGTTGAAATTGATGCAGAAACTGAAACAATTTGGTTAAGTGCCAAAAAAAGAATTCCTTGGCTTCTTATTTTAAGTGTTTTTGGATTCTTAACATCAACTATAATTGCTCAATTTGAGGATACATTAGCCGCTATTCCAACTATCGCATTATTTATGCCTATGATACTTGGTATGGCAGGGAACACAGGTACACAGTCTTTAGCTGTTACAGTTAGAGGATTAAACAATGGAGAGTTTGGTAACAAAGCTTCAATTACCAAACATCTACTTAGAGAACTTGGAACAGGGTTAGTTAACGGAGTACTAATTGGGGTAATTTTGTTTGTAGTAACATTTGCCTTCTTAAGCCTAACTAATAATCCTGATGCCTTAAAAATTACTGAAGTTGTAAGTTTATCGTTACTTGCTAGTCTTACATTCTCAACACTTCTTGGAGCGCTAATGCCAATAGTGATAAACTCGTTTAAGATAGATCCAGCAATTGCAAGTGGACCATTTGTAACAGTGATAAACGATATTTTAGCGCTAAGTGTGTATTTTACTTTAGCAACTGTATTGTTAATGAACACATTATAATATTCTTTCACATATCTTTCACAACACTATCACATATATAACAATTTAACTTTGTATAATAGTCTTATAAAATACAAAGGAGGAACAAAAAATGAATTTATTATTAGCAGGAATAATGTTAGCTAGTGGAGGATCAGCTGTGGCTTTGCAAAATGATACAGTAGCTGATACAGTTTCTACCACTGCGAGTCAGTTTATGAACAAAGTTCAAACAATGGTCAGAGGAAATAAAGTATTAGATGTTATCGAAAATGGATTTCCATATCCAAGTGAAGAATATTTAAGTACTTTAACAGAAGAACAACAATTTGCAGTAATCTCTGAAATTGATTTGATTAATACAACTTATGATTTTAGCACTATGACAGACGAAGAAGCAAGATTAGCTTTAGATGAAATTAAACTTCAACTTCATGATCTATACACAGAACTTGGAATTGAAGGACCAATGATTCAAACTCAAGAAAGACAAGGAATTGGGCAAGGCGGACAACGCGGTAGATCAGAAGACGGAACTTTCCAAAATGGTGACGGATTACGTGATGGCAGTTGTTTCGAAGATGAAGTTGTACCAGACGAAGTAATTGAAACTGATGACGCTGTATAACTAATTATCCAAAAAAAAGAGTAAATAATTAATTTACTCTTTTTTCTTTGATCAAATTACATATCTTTAGTCATTAAAACATGATCTATTTCTGCTTCTTGAAATATATCACCTTTTACAGTGTATCCAAGATGTTCATAGAAGTCTTTAACATATAATTGTGAATGTAGTTTTAAATAAGGCATTTCGTTTTCGGATGCATATCTTTCAATTGCTTTCATTATTTCTGTAGCAACACCTTGGTTTCGGTACTCTTTTAAAGTAGCTACTCGACCAACTTTGTTTTTGTATAGTCTAGCAGCTCCAATTGCTAGGTCGCCTAAATAGGCAGTAAACAAAATGCATTGATTATCTAAACCATCGTATTCAATTTCCCAATCTATTTCTTGTTCAACTACAAATACGTAGCCTCTTACTAACATATTATCTATTATTTCCTTTTGTGTTTTAGCAACGACAACTTTCATAAAATCACTCCTATAATAAAACTTAGTTATTAAACTTAAATCTTCATAAAATACTAATTTATGGTCTTATTAGGATATATATCCTAAAAACGTCATATCAATATTATATACTAATAATATTCCAAAATAAATGGTTATATGATAAAATGTATTAAGAGGTGAGGATTGTGGAAAAATACTTAATTTATATCATCCCTGCAGTTTTAGTAATTTTAGTTTCTGTAATATTATATTATGTTTTGAAAAAACGTAATAATGAGAATTTAAACTCTTTAGACCACATTAGTATCTTAGAACTTATTGATAAGGATAACGTCATAAGTGTCGAGTATATTAGAAACAAAGTAGTTATTAATTTTCAAGATGTTAACCAATTTAACGTTGAAAAATTACACTCTTTAGGAGTGAAAGGAATTACCGTGGTTGGAGATAAAATTAAATTTTATGTTAGTGATGATTCAGAAATAAATAAAAAACTATATGAATCAATAAAAGTATTTATTGAAGGAAAGTGATTTTATGTTCTATTTACTAGCTTCAGAGATTACAGGATTTTTCAGTTTCTTAAATCCAATAATTGATTTATTAGAGGAATTAGATCATGTAGGGTTAGCTCTTTATACATTTGTTGAAGTGCTATTAATATTGCCTCCAATAGAAGTAATATACTATCCGTTAATTCAGTTGAATCCAGAAACTTGGTATTTATATTTAATAAATGTTGTTGTATTTAATATAATTGCATCAATGGCTGGTTATTTTATTGGAAAAAAAGTCGGTTATCCAATATTAAGATATTTCTCTAGTGAAGAAATGCTTGAAAAAGCAAAAAAACTATTTGATAAATGGGGAGTTTTAGCTGTTGCAATTGGGGCATTTACTCCAATTCCTTATACAATAGTAGTATTTCTTGCAGGGATTTCAAAAATGGACTTTAAGAAATTTATGTTAGCAGGCTTCATTGGTAGAGTTCCAAGATACGTTTTAGGAGGATATCTTGTTGCATTTATTGTGACTGGGATAGATTCTGCAGTATTAAACCAATATATGTTAATTCTTAGCATACTTGGTATGATATTATTTATATTATACTATGTGTTACAAGGAGTATATAATATATATAAGAAAAGACAAGTTTCTTAAGGATAGTTGTATATTAAAAAAGCGCTGGAATAGCGCTTTTATTTTT
>CAYYOU010000046.1:0-7591 GCA_964473425.1 uncultured Candidatus Izemoplasmatales bacterium
CGAGAAAAGGCTCATTTCTCGATTTTTTCTTTAATTTTTTTGAATTTTTCCAAACTCTCATCAAAGACTCCACTTCTTTTACTTATCCACTCATAGAATTTCTCATCAGCAAGTAATTTTGGAGCTATTTGATCAATATCTTTGTAATGCTTATCCAGATATTTTATAAAATTATCGATTTTTCTATATTTCATTTTTTCAAATATATAAAACTTTTGATCTCTAATTGTCTCAAACTCTTGTTCCATTTTTAGCTGTTTTTTCGATTTTTTCTTTCTCTTTTCGCTTGCTTTCTTTAGTTTTTTATTTCTTTTTGTTCCTTTTTTAAAATACTCATTTATATCTTTCTTACCATCTTTAATATCGATATCACTAAGATTAGAAGTATTTTCATTAATATCTTCCTCAACATCTTCTTCAATGTCTTCTTTTGTGTATAATGGCTCTTTATCAACAATATGTTCTTCTATATAATCTTGATTATTTCTTACAAAGGCATCCTTTTCATCATCAAAATTAATTGATGTCTTAAAAATCTTTTCATCTTGTTTTATTTCCTGTTCTCTTTCTTTTTTACCAAGATTTATACGTCCACTTTCAATATCTGACAACACTTCAATTGAAGATTTTACTGAATCATTCTCTTGTTCTTTTTTAACATCTTGATTTGAATCATAAATAGTTTCTGTTTTTTCTTTTGATTCAACTGAGACTTTACCTACAACTATTTCGTCATCAATAAAGTTCATTTCTCGATTCTTCTTTTTATTATTAAACACCAATCCACCCCCTTGTAAAGGCAAAACCAATTAACACAAACAAAGAAAATATAACCAGTGATCCAATAAATAGAATTTTTAACCCAAACATTACTTTTGAATAATGTTTAGTCATCCAATCGAATTTACGCTCAACCATTCGTACATATTCTTTATATTCACTCATTAACAATTCTGGCCCTATGAGAGTTTTTAGTTTTAAAAAGCTTTTAGATGAATCTTTAACAACTAATATAGCATAATTCTTAAGCATTTTAGATTGTTTAAGCTGTGATTTTTCCAGATCCTTTTCCCATTTTACAAAAGTTCTTTCAGCATATTTGCTTTTTTCACTTCTTACATCTCTAAAATACCTTGAGAAAGAGTTATTAAGTATTACGTATAATACTAGTAATAAAATAGTTATAAGTCCTAAAACTGAAAACCATTGAGTATCATATAATGATTGATTAAAATCTCCAACTAGATCAGCTAAGGCAATAAGCGATGAGGATTGAATATACTCAGGGTTTGCATATATTAAAATACAAAACAAAGTAAATAAAATAGTTATAAAAAGTCCTACTATGCTAGGTAAACGATACTTCTTGCTTCTTTTTGGAAGTAGGTTTATCATTTCTCCTAGATTTTCCATCCTAATTACACTTGCTTCTTTATATTCTTCAGCCCAATTACCCAAAATCTTATATACCATTTTCTCTTTTTTAATTGGATTCATATCTTCTAATGCTAAAAAGTCTTTAAAAGTCATTTCATCATCAAAATCGGGATGAGTAAATATGAATTGATCTATACTGACAATACTTTTATCCCAATATGATTGATAAGTTAAGGGATTAAGTCGTAAATAGTCTTCGCTTTCTTCAAATGTATAGTAACTTACTATTAAATCTGCGAATTTCTTATGTTTATATAACTCTAAATTACCAGAATCTTCATATTCTAGTTGTTTTTTTAGTCTATATTTACGAATCTCATAACCATTTAATTCAAGTAACAACATTAATTCTTCACTAGGTTTCACAATATCCCTCCAATCTATCTGATTCAACTTCTCATTCTAATTCAACACTAAAAACTAAACCCTCATACTTATTATGTGTTAAAACGTCCATAGCTTCAATAGTTATTTTTCCAAAATCATTGCCTAAAAGAAAAACCCAATATTTTACTAAGGGTTTTTCTATATGTGTATTCTAACTTAACCAAGTATGAAAATATTATATTTTATTTAAACTTTTTTTTAAAATATTGTTTCTTAATCAGTATATATTCCACTGAATGAATCACCTAATAATGTTTCAAATGCTTCTAGGAATGCATTTTGAGCTTCAGAATCCATATCTTCAAAGTTTTCAAACATATCAGTTATTAGTTCCGGATCAAGTGGTATTTCAGGATCTAATATAGCTTCTTGAAGTTCAACCACACTGTTATATGCATCTTGTTCTGGTCCCTCTGTGTCTATATCAAGTGCATCTTCAAGACCAATAAGTAACGCTCCGTCTTCAAGTACATTGTTAAGTTCTTCTGTGAATGTATTTAAAGCATCAAGTAATTCAGGATCTAATGATGGTTCGATATCAAGTAAGATTCCATCTTGAACTAATCTAATTTCATTAACAGTAATGGAACCTTCTACAGAACCGTCTTGCATTAAATCTGTTAAGCTACTAGCATCAATTGTAAATACTCCATCAGCAAATGTACCAAATTCAATACCCTCCATTGATTCAAATAATTCAAAGAATACATCCAATTTGGTTATACTTAGGTATTCTATATCAGTTTCTCCCTCATCTTCACCAAATGTTATTTCAGTAAATTCAAATGATAATTCTGTTGCTGAAGTCGATACTTCTTCAGCTACGATTTGAAGTAATGAGTCTATACCTGCAACCTTAAACAATGCATTAATTTGGATTTCATCAGGAGCTAACTCAAACCATATAGATTTTAATCCTATATCTACAACTTGAATTTCTCCTAACTCATTTTCGTATTCATAAGTAGTTCTTGTGTCTGAAAATCCATTAGTTGTTGAATAAATAATTTTATTAAATGTTTCTTCCTTAATTATGAATGGATTATCAGGCACTAAAGCATAATTAAATACATATTCAGTAAATTTATTAATTAAATAATCTTCCATATCGAATAAAAGAGGATTATACTCACCAATTACTTCAACACCGCCAACAGTTGTTATATCGTGCATATCGTATAGATATGATGGGATATCTGTTTCTTCACTCTTAAATTTTGAGACTCCTGCAGTAAAAAGGAATTCATCTTCTTGAAATGAGAAATTTATTAATTCATTATCAAATATAATTGATAACACTTCTTGAGCTAAAACAGCTCCAGTGTCGTCTACACCTTCTTGAGAACCTTGAATTTCTGCTAATATATCATCTTTCAATAAAGTATATGACATAGTAGAAATATCTAAATCTCCTATTGGCACATCATCAGCTTGTTCTTGTATATTTACTTGATCAATTTGTTTATCAACTAAGTCAAGTACTGATGAAATTAAGGCTTTAGGAATTGGAAAATTCCCAATTTGAACTTTATCAAACTCTAATTCGTATTGATCTGGTAAATCTCTAAATAAGAAATGGACTTGAATAACAGTTTTATAAGCAAATCCATCATCTAAATTAACTTCTAAGTATAAATTTGCAATAAACTTTTCATCTTCAAAATCTACCCATGCTCCAACAATTCTAAGTCCAATATTGAACCCTTCTACTTGTTGAATTTCATTAAATACGAAGTTACATTCATCACTATCACAGTCTTCTCCTGGCATATAATTAGGATTCATATCCTCACCTGAGAATAACTCAAATATTGCTGTGTTAATAATATCTTGGTGTAAATTGAACACCATATCTGTAGTGACGTCGCTTTCTACATCAGATATAGAGTTACTAAGTTCTTCGTATAACATCTTTTCTGCATCAGCATCTTCTGTATATAGATGAGTAGGCATATTTTCATCCCCACTACCGTCATACATTATAGTTCCAATTAACACAGGTGTTCCTATAATAAATAGTATTGGTATAAAAATCGCCAAAAATAATTTTGTCATTTGTATTTCCTCCAATCAATTCTTTCTTATACAACTTTAGTATATAAAAAATATGTGGATATTTTATGAATTTAACAATAAAACTCTCTAAAATATACTTGTCTTGTTTTCCATATATGTCCACTCAATATACCCTAAATATTCTATTTTAAAACCATTCTTGATGTCCCATTTAAGCCCATATCATCAGTTTGATGATTTTTCAAATACTGATAATATCCAGCAATAGCTATCATTGCTGCATTGTCTGTGCAGTACTGAAATTCAGGGACTACTACTTGTACATCGTGTATCTTTTCTTTAATTTTTTTTCTTAAACCCTTATTTGCTGCAACTCCTCCAGCAATGATAAACATTTTTGCATTATATTCTTTAATTGCTCTAATACTTTTTGAAACTAGTACTTCTGAAACAGTTTCTTGAAAACTAGCACATAAGTCTGGAATATTTACTTCCTCATTACGTTGTTTAATATTATGCACTAAGTTTATTACATGGGATTTAATCCCACTAAAACTAAAATTATAGCTTTCTCCCAAGCTTATATTGGGCATTTTGTAGTTTGGTTTTCCCTCAAAGGCTAATTTATCTACAATTGGTCCGCCAGGATACCCTAATCCTACTGTCCTTGCGACTTTATCATATGCTTCACCAACTGCATCATCCAATGTTTCTCCTAATTTAACAAAATCATAATGCTCTTTCATCAATATTAGCTCGGTATGCCCTCCACTAACCACAAGGCAAATAAGTGGAAATACCAAATCTTCACTTATTGCATTGGCATATATATGCCCTGCAATATGATGTACCCCAACGATCTCAATGTCATTACTAAAGGCAAAGGCTTTTGCAGCGTTTACTCCAATTAATAAACTTCCAATAAGCCCTGGTCCATTTGTTACAGCAACTAAATCAATATCTTTTCTATCAATTTTAGCTTCTATTAATGCTTGTTCAAAAACCATTGTTATTCCCTTTATATGTTCTCTACTGGCTATTTCAGGAACAACACCTCCATATGCACTATGGATATCAATTTGACTTAATACTATATTACTTAATACTTCTTTTCCATTTTTCACTATACTAACACTTGTTTCATCACAACTGCTTTCTACGCTTAATACAATCACTTTTTACCTCCTAGCTCTTTGATCATAAGTAAAGCATCCTCTTTATTATCATAATAATTCTTTCGAACACTTCCTATTTTAAATCCAAGATTATTATACATATTTATTGCATATATATTGTTGATATTCACTTCTAAAGACAATACTTCAATATCATTTTTATTACAAACTTCAACTACCTTTTCCATCAATTGTTTTCCGATTTTTTGTCCCCTAAACCTATCTAAGACAAATAAATTGAGAATTTCAGCATTAGGCAATGTGAGCCAACTACCGACATATCCCACTCTTTTTCCATCAACAAGAGCGATAAAATATCTAGATAAATCATTATACATTATTTCATTGTATAATGTTTTTTCTCCAAGGCTTTTTCCGAAAATTTTTATTTCTTCTTCATATACAAAAGAAATATCACTTAAATCCATTTTCCTAACTTTAATATTCACTTTATCACATCCTTGAGTTTCAGAACAAATTGGTTATTTTCGTCAAATTGCATTTAATACACACTTCTTATTACATTTATAACGAGTAGCTATCTATATCAACTTGTTTCTAGGTTAATAATAACTATTTTAGATTTCTCTCCGCTTCTGTGACTCTTAAATAGTTAGGGCTAAGTGAATGAATATCTTTTACCTCAACTAACAAATTAGAATGAAGAATTACGTCTAGATTCATTTCGCCTTTGCTTACTATTTGATAGTCTTTAGCAACTGATTTTGCAAATTCTTCTAGATTAGTCATTCTTTCCTCAATCGCTAATTCTAGCTTTTTCCCATTATATTCATATCCTCCAAGAAAAGAATTTCCTCTTCTTGCATCTATTTCAGGAATGATCATTTTATCATTAAAAACACTACTTGCCATTAATGCTAAACTACTTACTGACAAAACTTTTATATCATTATTCCAACCAAACATTTTTGCAACAACAACACCTATTCTCAGTCCGGTATAACTTCCTGGCCCGATTCCTATAATAATCTCGTCTAAATCTGAAATCTTAAAATCATTGTTTTTGAAAATGCGTTCTATTTCTTTCATAAGTTGAACCGAATGATCATTGTTTCCCTCTTCATAGTACTTTCCCAAACAATCTAAATCGCTATATAATGCCACATATAGAAATTTAGTTGCAGAATCAATTACTAATCTTTTTAACGATTTCTTCATATTTACCAGTTCCTTCTATTTTCAATAATCTTTTATTCAAATCAATTATTTCTATTTCAAATACTAATCTTTCCTTAGGAATACTCTCGATAATGTTCTTATACCATTCAATAACACAAATTCCATCACCATATATATACTCTTCTAACTCATAATCCATTCCGATTCCCATTAAACGATAAACATCCATATGATATAGAGGATATTCTCCTTCATATATCTTTAAAATAGTAAAAGTAGGTGAGTTAATAACATCATCAATTCCAATTTTTTTACCAAAGTATTTTGTAAAAGTAGTCTTCCCTGCTCCAAGATCTCCTTCTAAACAAAGCAAAAACCCAGGAAATACCATTTCCCCGATCTCTTCTGCAAATCTTTTCATTTCATTTAAATCATGAATAACAATTTCTTTGTACATCTAATCACCTATTATATGTCATTTATATAGAACAAAGGTAGATAAATCTACCATTCAAACGTAACTTATCCAAATAGATAAGTACGTTTTGGTGTATTCACACCACTATACCCTAACCTTTCGGTATTGGAGTTACCTTTTTTAAATATATTAAGCGCTGCGTTTAAGTCAGCGTTTATTATTTTTCCTTCTTTTGACACATATAGACCTCTTTTAGTTCTTCTTCCACTAAAAGTATGTTTCTTATAATCAAGTTCTGGTACTACATCATTGTCTAAATATGATGCTTTTGAGGTGTATGATTCATTTATCACTTTAGATTCTATTCCATATTCAGTTGCTAAGTATATTATTCTATCTCTTAATCTAGCTAACGGTATTGATTTTGCCATCTGGTTATACCTGTCTGATAAATTAGTATCTTTGAAATCTTTATTGTAACCAATAATGATTTCTCCTATATTATTAGCTATCGCATGATTTATGATTAGTCTTGCTGCTTTATTTATACCGTATGTCATTTGATTATTTCGTTTAATAATTAATGACATCATTTGTTTTGTTAATACATTTTGATTTGGTCTTGTGCTATTTAAATGACTCATTCTTTTATGGTACCACTGGTTAAGTGATTTTAGTTTAAAACCATCAATCAATAAGTGATTTGTGTTTGTTACAGCGCAAGTTGCTAGATTATTAAATCCTAAATCAATTCCCATAGTTTCTGTTTTTAAGTTTTTCTTTTCTAGCGCATCTTCTTCAAGATATGTATGAATAACCTCCATGTATTTGCCATCAAATTTTGGTTTAATGGTGATTTCCTTTATTTGTTTATTTATGATACATTTCGGTGTTACTATCTTGATTTTTAATTCTTTAGGTAAACTTAATGAATTAATAAGCTGTACTTTTGTTTTAGGTAACTTATAATACTTAGATACTCTTTTAATGAAATTACCTCTAGGTAAAGTATAATAAC
>CAYYOU010000047.1:0-7546 GCA_964473425.1 uncultured Candidatus Izemoplasmatales bacterium
TGCCTCTTTTTGAGCATCTGTCATCATTTCATTTAACATTCTAGTATTAAGTGGAGTAGTTTTACGTTTATCAAATACATCACTTTCAAAAATGAATCTTGATAGGATATCAACAACAACTTGTGTTGAACCTTTTAAGGATTGTTCTAAGATGAAGATTTTCTCTTCCTTATCAGCATCTTTTAATGCTGCATTTTTAACAATAGTCTCGCAAAATGTAGAAGCTGTCTCAGCTACTGGCATTGTATAACGAGAATTAAATGTTCTTTCTTTAAATATTTGATCCCCATGATATGCATGCCCTAGTTCATGTGATAATGTAATAACACTAGAGAAAGAACCACTAAAGTTAGTAAGTACTCTACTTTGTGCTATTGGGTGGATATTTGAACAGAATGCTCCTCCTCTTTTACCAGGTCTTGGAGTAAAATCAATCCATTCTTCGTCATATGCTCTTTTAGCAAGATTTTCAAGTCCAGGACTAAATGTTCTAAAATTCTTAAAGATATATTCCATTGCTTCTTCAATACTAAATTCTTTTGAAGATGCACCAACAGGTGCAAAAATATCAAAATATGGTAATCCATTCTTATGTCCAAGCATTTCTGCTTTTCTATTTAAATATTTATGGAAATGGGGTAAATAGTCCTTCATTGAGCTAATTAATGCATCTAAGGTACTTCTTTTCATTCTTGAATCATATACTGCTTCATCTAAAGCAGATTCAAATCCTCTTAATTCACAAATTTCATTTACTTCTCCCTTAACTCCGTTAAGAGCATAAGCAACTGCTTGTGCTATTTTAGGATAAGCAAGTAATTCTGCTTCATAGGCTTCTTTTCTGACCTTAGGGTCTTTATCACTACTGAGGTTTCTAACCTCAGATAGCGTGATTTCTTTCCCATTATAATCTACTTTAAGTGTTGAAGTTAACTCACCTTGAAGTTGTCCCCATGCAGTTGAGCCAGTTGCTTGCATTTTAGCTATAACCATTTCAACATCATCAGCTAACACATATTTTGATCCTTCAACTATTCTATTTAAGAAGTATGAAGCTTCATGAAGCAACTCATCTTGTTCTATCAGCTCTTTTAAGTTTGTGACTTTTGGTAACCATTTTGAAAATTTAGTGCTTGATAATGTTGTTTTTGCAGATAGTTGTTGCATTGTATTCATGTATTTTCTAGCTTCTTCATTCATCGCATCAACACTTATGTTTAACATACAAAACACAATTGAACGAGTAAATAATGAACTAAGATTTTCAGATCTAAGTAAATAATGTTTGATTTTTTCTAATGCATTCTCTGTATCATTAAATTCAGCCATTGCATATTTAGTATTTTCATCGATCAGTTTTCCGATTTTTATAATTGAGCCCTGAAACTCTGGTGAATCAAAAGATGTATAAAGTGCGTCTAAACTCCATTTTTTCATTTTTTTGTCCTCCGTCTCTGCTTTAATCTTAACATATCAGGATATTATACAGTATAATCAATACTGTTTTTTTTGTCACAAAAAAAAGAGTTGCAAATTTGCAACTCTCTATTTAAGTACTCTTGTAATTATTTGATCAATTGTTGAAACAGGTACGATTTCTAGTTGTTCTTGAATGTCTTTTGGTATATCTTCCAGATCCTTTGTGTTATCAAATGGAATCATAATTGTTTTTAATCCACTACGGTGAGCTGCGATTGATTTCTCTTTAAGCCCGCCAATTGGTAAGATTCTACCACGTAGTGTGATTTCACCTGTCATTCCAATATGGTGGTCAACTTTTCTATCTGTAAGAGCTGATACAATAGCTGTTGCCATAGTAACTCCAGCACTTGGACCATCCTTTGGTACAGCGCCCTCAGGCACATGAACATGAATATCATTTTCTATATAGAAGTCTGGACCAATACCAAATTTATCACTATTAGATTTAACATATGAAAGAGCAGCCATGGCTGATTCTTTCATAACGTCTCCTAGTTTACCTGTTAGTACAAGTTTACCAGTTCCTTTATAGTACGTTACTTCCACAGGTAAAGTGTCTCCACCGTACTGTGTATAAGCAAGTCCTGTAACTACTCCTACTTGGTCTTCTGTTTCACTTTTTGTATTTGAGAAACGTGGTTTACCAAGGAAATCTACAACACTATCTTTGGTAATTGAAACATTAGTTTTTTTATCTCCAAGAATGATCTTGATTGATTTTCTAACAAGTGTTCCAAATATTCTATCTAATTGTCTAACTCCTGCTTCTCTTGTATATGATCTTATAAGTTCCATTACAGCTTCATCTGTTATTTTAAATTTCTTTGGATCAAGTCCATGTGTATCTAATTGTTTTGCAATTAAATGTTCACGCGCTATATGGAATTTTTCAATTTCAGTGTAACTAGATAATTCAATAATTTCCATTCTATCACGAAGTGCAGCTGGTATATTACCTAGATAATTAGCTGTAGCTATAAACAATACTTGACTAAGGTCATATTGTTCTTCTAAGTAATGATCACTAAATTTAGCATTTTGTTCTGGATCTAATACTTCAAGTAATGCAGCACTAGGATCTCCTTTATAGTCACTACCAAGTTTATCAACTTCGTCTAATAAGAATACAGGATTAACAACTTGAGCTTTTTTAATTCCTTGTAAGATTCTACCAGGTAGTGCTCCTAAATAAGTTCTACGGTGTCCTCTAATCTCTGCTTCATCTTTTATTCCACCAAGTGATTGTTTTACAAAGCTTCTCTTTAAAGCTAGAGCTATACTTTGAGCTAGTGTTGTTTTACCAACACCAGGTGGCCCTACTAAACAAAGAATTGTTTGTGGGTTTTTACCAGTTAATATCTTAACTGCTAAGTACTCAATAATTCTCTCTTTGACTTTTTCAAGTCCAAAGTGAGTTGAATCAAGTGCTTTTTCAGCTTTATTAATATCTTTTTCATCAATTGTAACTTCAAACCATGGTAAATCAACGAGGAAATCAAGATATGTTCTAATAACACCACTTTCTCCTGAAGATGCTGGGAGAGATTGATATCTAGAAAGTTCATACATTGCTTTTTCTTCGATATGTTTCGGCATTTTTTTAGCCAATATTTTTTCCTTAAGATCTTCAATGTCGCTTTCCTTTTTAACTTTGTCTCCAAGTTCTTCTTGGATAGCTCGCATCTTTTCTCTTAAATAGTATTCTTTTTGATTTTCATCAATATTCTTTTTAACTGTTCTGTTTATTTCTGATTCAATTTCACTCATATGTTTTTCTTTTTCGATATCAGATAATAAAAATGTAAGTCTTTCGTTTAATAAATCAGTTTGAAGATATTTAAATTTCAAACTTTCACTAATCTTTAAACTATCTGTGACTATGTCACACAATTTATCACTTGAAACACCTTTTTGAATAGCTTCTAAGCTAGCTTTAGGGTTTTTTAATATCATTTTATTGTTTTCAAGAACTTGTTTTGCTAGCATTCTAACTAAAGCTAGTTCCTGGTCAATATCTTCTTGAACTGTTGGCATAGTTTTGAATCTTGTGATAAAAAATGGCGTTACTTGATCAATACTAGTTACTTCAGCGCGAACAATAGGATCAAATTTAACTTTAAAATTACCATTTGGTAATTTTATTCTCATTCCTATTTTAGCTACAACACCATGTCTAAGTACATTTTCTGGTGTAGGTTTATCGTGCATCGGGTTTTCTTGAATTAATAATAATACATGATTCCCGTAATTTTTTTCTGCTTCAAGTAAAGCATTTCTTGATACAATACGTCCTACTTCAATTCGAAGATCTGTATGAGGAAAAGGCGCAATTCCACGAATTGCGATACTCGGTAACAATCCTTCTGTTAGTACATTTGCTTGGTACATATAAATCACCTCTTCTTATATCTCTTCTGTATATGTATATTATACCTTTGTTTTTGTTTATTATCAATCATAAAGCAAAGAGACTATTGCTTATATTTTGTTTGTTTATTATATATTAATCGGTTTACTAAATAAAGTAATATGATTAGTTATCCTATTTTACAAACTTATAAATTGCATGTGCAATTCCGTCTTCGTCATTTGAGAGTGTTACAAAGTTTGCAGCTTGTTTCACAACTTCTTCTGCATTATCCATAGCTACACCCATTCCAGCATATTCAATCATTGACAAATCATTATGATTATCACCAAAAGCCATTACTTCATCCTTTGAAACTCCATAATGTTTACAAAGCTTTTCAACAGCGCTACCTTTCGTATCTCCTATTGGAGATAAATCTAATGCACCTTTCCAGCTTTGTGCGTATTCTACTGTTCCAAATTGACTTACTTTTTTAACCATTTCCTGATATCTTAAAGGATCACTTTCAGTTAATAAAATCTTATTTGGAGCAAAATTATGCTTAATATGATTTGAATCTTCAATTTCAACTAAATTAGCATGATAGCGTTTAATACTAGCACTACCTATTTTTTTATATAGTCTTAATCTAGGATTATCTTTAGATACCACTGCATCTTTCGTATAAAGTAAATAACCATAATTGTTTTCTTCACACATATCAACAACTTTTATAACTGTTTCCTTATCTATAGTGTTTTCATGAAGAACTTCATCCTTAAAAGGATAAGCTATAACACTTCCGTTACATGTTACAACGTATTCATCTATCATTAATTCATTCGTATGTTTTTTTAATAGTTCACTAGGTCTACCTGTAGCAATTATTATTCTTATCCCTTTTTGCTTTAAGTAATCTAAAGCTTTTAAGTTTTCTTGGCTGATTTCTCCACTACTATTTAATAGTGTTCCATCCATATCAAATACTGCGAGTTTATACATAGTATTCCTCCATTCAGTTTATAAAAAAACATCACTGGTGTGATGTTTTAATAAGTCATTATTCAATTATTAAACTATCCACTAAGAAATCTAACGTTTTCTTGTACTCAACTTCTTGAGCTATTGCATCATCGTTAATAGATGCTTTCACTTGGTTGATATCCATTTTGTATTGAACAGCTAGTTCAGCTAGCATTACGTCTTTTTCTTCAGTAGTAGCTTTAATATCTTCCACTTTCGAAACTGCTTGCACAACGATTCTTGTCGCAATTGATTTCTCTGCATCTTTCATTAAGTTCTTATCAAAGTCTTCTTTAGAAATACCAGTATATTGTAAGTAAGTTTCTAAATCTAAGTTATATTGTTTCGCTTGTTGTGTTACATTGTCAACTAAACGATTTTTTTCTTCAGTAATCATTTCTTCAGCAATTTCATATGTTGAATTTTCAACAGCTGTGTTAATTGCATAATTGATTCTTGAATTTTTATTTTTAAGTATTAATTGGTCTTTTAGTTTAGTAAGAGTATCTTCTTTAAGTTCTTCAACTGTCTTAATACCTTCTTTTTCTAACTCTATAACAAATTGTTCATTTAATTCCGGTAATTCTTTTCTTTTCATTTCGTGAAGTGTTACTTTGAAAACTGCGTCTTTCCCTTTTAACATTTCAGCTTGATAATCTTCTGGGAATTTAACATCTAGGTTTTTCACTTCATCAAGTTTCATTCCAAGCATTTGAACTTCAAATCCTGGGATGAATTGGCCACTACCAATTAATAATTCGTAGTTTTCAGCTTTTCCACCTTCAAATGGTACAGAATCAACACTACCTTCAAAATCAAAAATTGCAGTGTCTCCATTTTCAAGAGTACCTTCTTCTTTCAAAACTAGTTCAGCGTTTTGTTCAAGTAATTTAGTAATTTCTAAGTCAAGTGCTTGAGGTAATACTTCATCACTTAATTTCTTAAATTTAAGTCCTTTATATTCTCCTAAAGTTACAATTGGTTCAACTGCTACTTCAGCAACATAATTGAATCCTTTGCCTTTTACTACTTTGGTAATATCAAGGTCGATTTTAGGTTGTGCAACAACTTTAATATCATTAGTTTTTACTGCTTCAACATATGTATCTTGGATACAATGGTTAATTGCTTCTTCATATAAAGATTCAATACCATAATGTTGTTCAAAGATTGATCTTGTTACTTTACCTTTTCTAAATCCTTTAATTTCTACATCGTCTTTCACTGCGTTAAATGAATGTGTAAGACCATGATCAAATAATTCTTTTGTTACTTCAATTTCGATTCTAACTTTAGAACCTGATAAAACATCTACTTTTGCCATTATTATTCCTCCTATTAAAAAACACAAGTTTTATTATATCATATTAATATGATTTGTAAACTAATTAACTATATCTTTCTTAACTTATCTAAGATTTCTACCATTGCCCAAGTGTCTTGTTGACAATATAGTTTTAATGAGTTTCTAGTTTCAGCTAATTCTGCTTTGTTAAGGTTATCATATCCAGCATATGCATACACTGCTTCCATCCCATTACCTACTGTTAAATTATTGTAAGATAAATCGCTAAAAAGCGGTAATACTTTCTTAATGCTAAATGAGCCACTTAAGTCTTCATGGTAGTAATTAAGTGTTTTAGCTCTTTCTTCATCAAACCCAAGGCTTGTGAAGAGTTTTGTATTTGTTTTAACAACGTGTAATAAATCAAATAATCGTTCATTTATAGATAGTAATTTTTCACTATATTCTGGAAACATGACAGATAGTTCTTTGATTCTTGTTTTTTCAAATGATTCATTAAAAACAAGAACACTTCCATCATCATCTTTTATATACTCACATAGCTTTTTAACAAGTTCTTCTCGTTGATCAGTTGAATCAGATGCGAGAAACTCTAAATGGTCTAATTCTTTATCACAAACACCAGGAGTTCTTTCAATGTGCAAACTAAACTGGAATAGACTTTGAAAATATGGTTTTTCTCCTCTAAATCTTGGTAACGGACAAGGAAAACTCTCAAAATCAAGGTGATATATTGGATAAGTAAGTGTTTCTATTGCTGATTCTATTTTAGAGTTATCTAAATGAATTTTTGATGTTTGAGCAACATATCTTTGAATACGATTATTCTTACGAGTTAACCAAGAATCAGGAATATCTTCCATTGATAGATAACCTTCTTCTATTAAATCAAAATAATCGTGTTTTTCACCTTCTGGATCTTTAAATCCATGATGTTTATCCATATACATTAATAAGCTATTCTTTTTAGGAAATCTATCATAGCATAAATCTTTATAAATACATTCTCTCATCTTTTTCAGTTGACAATGTTTCCCAAGCTTTACACGTGATTCGTCATCATTCAAGATTCTATCAACTACTATCTGAATATCACGCTCTATCTTTGATTGCATCTCTTCTGTTATTTTTGTAAGGTCAACAAGCCTAGCAATGTCAGTATTATATAGTGGTTCACCATCGATATATTGACCATCAAAAGTATATTCATGATTCAACACTCCAAGATAATATTTAGCGTCCTTTAGCTCTTCTTCAATCACAAATCTTTGAAAAGCTAAATCGTAAACATAAACTCCACTACCCTCAAGTCGGTCAAATAACTTATTTCTTTGTTTCAGGTATTTTTTATTGTTTAGAAGTTCAAGGTTTAACTCTTCACTAAG
>CAYYOU010000048.1:0-7534 GCA_964473425.1 uncultured Candidatus Izemoplasmatales bacterium
ATATTAAAAGAGATAGTGAATTTGAGTGAAAGTAAGACTGGATTTTTGTTTTCAATAAACAAGGATGGAAAATCTGAAATAATTTCATATTTTTCTATATTTACTAAAGAGAAGTGCGATCATTCATCATTGCAAAATATAATCAAAGAAAATCATCTAATTCAGGAATCATTAACTGAAATGGTACCAGTAGTAGAAAACAACTATTTATCGAAGCCTAACATCCCCAAAATGATAATTTGTGGTGAAGAAGTACATCGATTTACAGCAGTACCAGTACAAGGGATCAATGAAAAACACATTATTGTTTTGATTAACAAAAAAGATGATTATAGTAGAGATAATACAAACCAAATTTCAATATTATTAACTGGTTTATGGACTATGTTTGAACGTGCAGAACAAGTTAATGAAATTGAGTATATGAGTTTTCATGATAGTTTAACTGGGTTATATAATAGAAGATTTTTTGAAGAACAATTAAAAAGGTTAGATAACCCTAGAAATCTACCATTATCAATTATTATGGGAGATGTAAACGGATTAAAATTAATCAACGATGCATTTGGTCATAAAACAGGAGATAAATTACTTGAGATGATCGGAGAAATTATATCAACAAGTATTAGAGGAAATGATATCGCTGCAAGATGGGGTGGAGATGAATTTACTATATTGTTACCAAATTCAGGAGCAGATGCTGCAGAAGTTTTGATTAATAGAATTCAGAAAAAGATTAAGTCAGCTTCTTTTGAACATGGGAAAATATCTATTTCGTTTGGGTTAGATACAAAAAAAGACAAAGAAGAAGATATAAATGAAAAATTTACTTCAGCTGAAGAATTTATGTATCAAAATAAACTTGAAGAAATTAATAGTATTCGTGGTCAAACAATTAATACAATAATGACTACATTATTTGAAAAAAGTATTGAGGTTAAAGAGCATTCTATGAGAGTATCAGAACTCTCTGTTTTGATTGCTGAGAAAATGGGATTATCAAAAACAAATACAAATGATATCAAAACGATGGGATTAATTCACGATATTGGTAAGATAGTTATCGATTTGAATATCCTGGATAAACCAGGTAAATTAACAAAAGAAGAAAGAAACATCATTCAACAACATCCATTATCAGGTAGTAGAATGTTAAATTCTTCACATGAATATTCGAGATTAGCAGCAGGAGTACTCCATCACCATGAACGTATTGATGGTAAAGGATACCCAAATGGAATATATGGAGATCAAATTCCAATTGAGTCAAAAATAATTGCTGTTGCTGATGCATTTGACGCAATGACTGCAGAAAGACCGTATCGTTTAACTCCGTTATCTTCAGAAGATGCAATAGCTGAGTTGCGAAAACATAGTGGAACTCAATTTGATAAGACAGTCGTTAATGTGTTTGTTAATAAGGTCCTAAAGTAAATCGGAAAGAATAGGTTAATAAGATAAAACAACTATGATAATAAATAATAGAAGAAAAGAGACTGATTGTCCAATGTCATTAAGTTAATATAGAAACGGACAACATATGACAAGTTTGAAAATAAAAAGGTTCTATGTCAAGGATTGGGGTAGAACTAAATAAAAAGAAATAATGAGACATTGAGATGAATAAATCTTGATGTCTTTTTATTGTGCATGGAAATTAGTAAGCCCAACAGCATATTTAAGTTGTCTAAAAGACGTTTCTATCCCCCAACGCATTTGATAAAGATGTTTAATATCTTCGCAAGTAAAATCATCAAATAAATTCGTGATTACACATTGATAATCCCCAGAATCAAGCCAAAAACGAACAACTCTAAAAGTCAGAGAGCACACAGGGTTTTCTGTATTTGAGAAATCAAATCTAACTATTGAAGGAGAAAATCTATAATTAGGCAATGACATATACTGTTTCTTTTGAAAATTTGAAACATTAGCAGTAATAATTTCATCAAACTCTTCCTCAGTGAAAGTTAACCCAAATAAAATACCATTACTATGTATATCTTTCACTCTCATAACATAATTCGAATGAATGTTTTCGATATGAGCAAAAACATTATAACTTTCATACCCACGATAGATAACAATGATAGACTTGTCATCAACATTAGGTAACATATCAATTAAAGCACCGCGCTCATCTTTCCTTCTAACGGGTTGAACAATCGCATCAGTATAGGTATTGTTTAACAAATCAAACATCGCTGAAAGAATTAATTCGTTGTGACCTTTATGTGTTTTATTAGAAACAAAGGATTCTAAATCGTTAGGGTTTCTGAACACATTCAAACTAGAACCATCGACAGCCAATAAATTATATCCTCTATATTTTTTTGGCTTTCGTAAAGAATTACTAAAATCATAAAAACATGAGAAAAAGCAAATGGAAGAATCTTATCTCTCGCCTGAACAAAAGCAGACTTAGTAGGCGTATAATCGCTAAAATTAAACAATTCAAGCATTTCATGATCAAGAGAATTTCCTCCCATAGATAAAATAGAATTAAATGTAGTAATAAAATCAAGTTTCCTTGAACGAGTAAAATCGGAATCCGGATTTCTAATAAAATCCGGATTCATCGAAACATCAACAATAATATCGTTGAGTTTCGATTTAAGTAGTTTTGAATATTCCATAGAATAACCTCCTAAAAGTATTTGCGCTTCTAGGGGCTACGCCGCAAATTTTACCAAGTTTGTCAAGTCTTTTCTTGAAATAAAGTTCGAAAAAAGCTGAAAATTACAAAATAAAAAAAGACCCCCTCACAATAGTGTGAGAAGATCAGTCTTCTTTTTCTTAACTTAATGACATTGGATATTTGTCTCTTTTTTGTTGCAGTTTTGGATTGAAAATTGATTGAGCATATATGTATTTTAGGTAAATAAAACTGCAGGACACTTAAAAGAAGAGAGTAAAATACTACCAATAAAACAAAAAAACGCATAAAACACGTTTTTTGTTTAAACAGATTTATTTGTTTTTGTTATTAAATAACGCTGTTCATTACATCAGGGAAAAATGTCGATACGACAACAAATGCCAAAATTATGAAAAAGAGAAAGGCAATTAGTTTTTTCTCAGCGACTAATTCAAGACCCGCAAGCCCAGCTAAAGCGTAGATTAAATATTGTTGAACGAGATTGAAGTAACCAAGCATGTCTTCCATTCCATCGAATGTAAATCCAGCTAAAGTTTGAATATTCTTGAATGCGTATACTAAAATGATTAAAAAACCTAAAACAGAACCTAAAACACTGTAGAATTTTTTCATGATCTCCTCCTTGAGATTTATATACTTTATTATATTGAAAAAGAGACGGATTTTCAAGAAATTATTAGGCTTTAATAGAAATTTTAGATTGAAAATCAATAAAGCATTTATAATAAACTTCAAATAGTTGCTTTTGATAAAATTTCTAGATATAATTATTAGAGCACATATAAACAATTTATATGATAATCAAATTACCAATTTTTTTAATGATTATCAGGAGTAGGAGAAAATATGAAAGTAATTAAAAGGATTTTTAGTATTGTTTTCTTTATTGTATTAGTAATTGTAATACTAAATATATTACCTAAAACACAATATCGAAATGATAACCCCTGGCTTAAAGAAAATAATAATGGTGAACCATTAGTTATAGCTCATGCTGGAGGACAATTTGAAAATCCAGGAGATACAATGCGCGCCTTTCAATATAGTTTCGATTTAGGTGTTGATGTCTTAGAAATGGATGTCCATTTAACAAGTGATAATATTTTAGTCACAAGACATGGTGAAAATGAAACAGGAAACATTCGTCATATGTCTAATTGTGATACTGTTATTTGGGATGAAACTTACGAGTGGCTTTATGATAGTTGTAATTTCGGATATAACTTTGAAGATAAAGATGGAGCTTATCCATACAGAGATATGACACAAGTTGAGTGGGTTGAAGCAGGAGTCTATATGACGACTCTAGAAGAAATATTTACTGCTTTTGGGGATGATACACTTTATATCATTGAGATTAAAGCTGATGTTGATGCACCAAGAACTGAAACTGCAGATGTACTAATTGAGTTAATAAATGATTATGAGTTAAATGACTATGTAGTTGTTGCTACTTCATTTGAAGATATCAGCAACTATATAACAACAACTTATCCAGATACAGTACAATCAGCATCACATGATGATGCTCAAGATATGGTTATTAAAACATATTCATTTACAAGTCTATTTTTTAAACCTGTTAATAATTCATCTCTTCAAATACCAACTTCATTTACTATCCCTGTAATCAATGAATTAAACTTAGCTACTAAAATACTCATAAACAGTGCGCATAAACATAATATGGCAATTCATTATTGGACGATTAATGATTCACAATTAATGAAAGATTTAATAGCACTTGGCGCAGACGGAATTATCACAGATGATCCAGAATTATTAATGGAGATTATTAATACAAACTAAGTATGTTTTAAGAAAAATATGATATAATAATAATGAACAAATACTAAAAAAGGGAGTGTTAAAAATGTTTAGAATAGTTAAAGAATATGAAAGGGCAATCAAATTTAGATTCGGAAAGTTTGTTAAGGTAATGGATCCAGGCATTAGACTGGTTATTCCAATTATTCATGAAGCTAGAAAAGTCGATTTAAGAACAATTACTCAAGATGTTCCCCAACAAAAATGTATTACAAAAGATAATGTTACAATTACAATTAATGCAGTTGTATATTATAAAGTTTTTGATTCAAAGAAAGCTGTGTTACAAGTTAAAGACTGTTACTTTGCAGTTACTCAATTAGCACAAACAACTTTAAGAAATTCTCTTGGTGGGTTTGAACTAGATGAGTTATTATCTAATTTAAAAGTTATTTCTAAAGAGATTAAGGAAATTGTTGATACTGAGACAGATCCTTGGGGAATAAAAGTTGAAAGAGTAGAAATTAAGGATATTAAAATTCCTGAAGATATGGAAAGAATTATTGCTAGAGTAGCCGAAGCTGAAAGAGATAAAAGAGCAATCATTGTAAAAAGTGAGGGAGAAGTAGGAGCAGCTCAAAAATTAGCTGATGCTGCTAAGATTTTATCAACTGTCCCTGGTGCAATGCATTTAAGAACTTTAGCAACTATTAATGATTTATCAGGTGATAAATCAAACACAGTAATATTTGCTATTCCAGTAGAAGTATTAGATTCGTTTAAGACAGCAAGTGTAATAGATACAGTGAAAAATATTGTAAAGAAATAAATAGACATAATAAAAAAAGACATTTTAGATAATTTTGTATCTAGAATGTCTTTTTTGATTTAATTATGACCAAAGTAAAGAAAGATATTTCAAACATAAAAAGATGCTAATAAACACAAGTTTTATGTGTCTACTAACATCTCACTCTTTTATTATTTTTATATAGATTTTGTAAAGCAAGTAGTAACTAGAATCTTCCCACAATCACATCATCTTCATCAATAATTCCTGCAGCTACTAAAGCTCTTTGGAAAGAAGTAGACTCCCTTGACATTCTTACTGTAGCACCTGCAATTCCATCAGATGAATTTTGAGCAGTCTTTGTAGCACCAGTAACTAAATCAACACCAAAGAAATTATCTTCATTAACACCTAAAGCCCATCTCTCAACAGACCAATCAACTAGTGATGTCATATCATTTACACTTTTACCAATTAAGTATGCTTCAATTCTTTCATAGTTTCCTTGCCATCCACCTAATGAATGACGTCCTGATGTTATTCCTAACTCAGAAGGCACGCCACCTGTAAATGTTACTCCTGCAGCTTCTAGTAATTCTTGCATTGTTGATGATGCAGATAATCCCATAAATACACCAGCATCAGTCATTACATGATAAAAATAAGAGATGCTTAATAAGTTTTTAGTAGATAATTCAGTCCATGATTCAGGTTTCAATAATCCGCTACTAGAAGCTCTAACAGTAGGGATAAATCCTCCAGCAGTTCCATCAACTGGTACTGTACCTATAGTCTTTGAATAATCATAACCACTAGGCAATAAAATTTCAAATTGATATCTTGTGACTGGTTCAACAACTAATAAAGCAGCATTCCCATCAGCATCCACGACAACACTGTATAAACTCATCATGTCATGTGTATCTATATCAAACATTGATGTCCCAATAGCATAACTAGAACCTGGTGTTGCTGCAACAGGTATAATATTCAAATCAGCACTAATTCTTGCAGTCCCATCTTGGCGAGTATACCAACTATTATCACTGCTTTTCCAAAATAAAACTTTAGCATCAGTGATTAAACCATCTGAATCAATAGTTAATGTTGTTTCAATTTTTTGAGATGCATCTTCAAGTAAAGTGCCTGATGCTTCACCTTTCCATGAATAACCAACATAAGTACCAGCTAAAGATTCAACTTCAACTTCAACTTCAACTTCAACTTCAACTTCAACTTCAACAATTTTTTCAACTTCAACTTCAACAATTTTTTCAACTTCAACCTCAACTGTTTTTGAACATGCAGTTAAAGAAAACGCTGCAAATAATAATAGACCTAGAATAAATATTTTTTTCATATCAAATCTCCTTTAGTTTGTTTTTAAAACTATACTAGCAATTTGATTATGCATTTGCAACTAATACGATAATTATCGACTATATTTATAATTAGTGAGCATGGAAAAGAAAAAATTACAATTAGAAGATTATAATTAAGCCAAACCATTATAAATAAGAGTTATTGACCGATTATATCACAAATGCATTTTTATAATTATAAAAATTAAATTCCTGGAGTTTTAATGTTTATAAATGATAGCGGAGAATGTTCATCTGCTATCACCGACATACCCACATTAATAGGACACAAAACGATATCATGCTTTTTTACTGGATAAGTTTTTTCACCTATTGTAATTTTTCCTGTTCCATCTAAAATGAAGAATGTCACATCAACTGGCATATAGTGAGTCGGAATAGCTTCACCAGCTTTTAGTAATAAATTTTTAATTGCTGCATGCTGATGATTAACAATTGTTTTTGCTTGGATACCTCTCATATTTATTTCTGCTTTTAAGTCATCTAAATTATAATGTTCCATTATTTTCATCCTTTCTTGTTTTAACAAACACTTTCTGAACTATATTGTATGATAAATATTTAATTTTGGATGCGATTTCAGTCACATTTAGATAAATATATTATATTGGTCTAAAACAAAATAGTTATGAATTTGTTGTGAGTTCATTTTGTTGCATCGGTCTATTTAATAAAAAACAGTGAATAAATACTGATTCATTATTTTACTTTAAAAAGGTTTCTCCTGGTCTGTTTGCTTCCTCATTGCTATTTGTTGATAAAGCATCTCGGTGAACACTCCCCCACTTACCATAACTTTGTTTTGCTTGAAGTGGGAGTTTTCTTAAACTATTGTGATAAATAGTGTCGATAGTATTGCTATATTAAGTGAAATAAGAGATTTTAATGTATAATGAAGATGAAGTAAGAGGGGATTATAATCATTACTATTAGTAA
>CAYYOU010000049.1:0-7450 GCA_964473425.1 uncultured Candidatus Izemoplasmatales bacterium
CGAGGAGCATGCTTTTGCGACGCGGCAGTCTCCTGTATTAATTGGAGATTGCTTAATTGAAAACCTTAATATTAACAGCACAATACCAGAACTAACTATCTATAATAATGGGATATCAGGAGATACTACTGTAACGCTATTAGATTCGCTTTATAAGCGAGCAATAAAATATAAACCAAGTAAACTATTTATATCAGTTGGTTCAAATGATATGGGATTTGAAGATACGAATGTTAAAGACATTTATGGCAACATAATTAAAATTTGTGAAGAGATGAAAAGACGATCAAAAGACACTGAAATTCACATTATGAGTGTCGTACCGGTCAATCCAGCTAATATGGAAAATATTAATCGTGAATATGTTGATGCAAGAGATAATTTTGAAATTAATATGCTTAATTATTATCTTAAAAACTATGCGAGAAAGAACCGTTATAAATTTGTTGATATCACTAAGTATTTAAAAAATGATATCGATCAATTAAAAATCGAGTACACATTTGATGGATTCCATCTTAATGCTTTAGGATATTCTGTGGTTTCAAACACGCTAAAACAATTTGTTTATTAGAAGGTAATTAATTACTTTCTTTTTTTTGTCATTGGTATATTTCTTGTTTTTTTGAATAACTTAATATACTATTTTTTATAACAGGCTTTTATTTATGTTTTTCGGAGGTTTCATATGAAAAAAATTGTATTTTTATCTGTAAGTTTTATACTTATATTATCATTACTGGCGTGTAAGAGTGCTCCAACTGTGAATATCCCGGATTTAACAGGTATGGAATATGGAGATGTTTTAAAATGGAGTTTTGAAAATGATATTAATCTTGTTGTTAGTAGCGAGTATAATGACGATGTTTTACCTAATACAGTTTTCTTCCAAGATATTGAAGCGGGTAAAAAAGTCGCTGTTAATTCTGATTTAACAATTATTTACTCAAGAGGATATAGTTTAGATGGGATAGTAGTTATTCCTGATTTTATAAATTCTACTAAAGAAGAAATTTTAGAATGGATTGATGAAACGGATTTAGGAAAATACCGTTTCCAGGGTTCTTTTGATTTAAGTGCTGAGGCTGGCACTTACTTAGGATATGAAGTCGATAAAGCTGAAGATAGAGATGAGTTTCATAGAAATGATGAGTTTACATTTTTCTTTTCTAAAGGAAATCTATATGTAGAAGACGTTATCGAAAACACTATAGCTATTAAGGGAGTTAACCTTGGTGGTTGGTTTGTACTTGAAGGATGGATGACACCAAGTTTGTTTATCGGAGTTGATGGTAGTGACGAAACTGTCTTCATGGAGCAAAAAGAAAATGCAGAAGAAGTTATTGAAAACCATTGGGATACGTTTATCGTAGAAGATGATTTTATATGGCTTAAAGAACATGGAATTGAATATGTAAGATTACCAATACCTTGGTGGTTATTTGGTGAGGGAGTATATAGCTCATCATTATTATATATTGAAAGAGCTATGCTTTGGGCAGAGGAACACGATATTAAGGTGCTACTTGATTTACATACTGCACCAGGCAATCAGAACGGTTTTGACAATGGCGGAATTGCTGGAGTATTAGAATGGGAACAACCTGAGAATGTTGCAAAAACAGTTGAAATATTAGGTGATATTACTGAACATTTTAGTTCTTATGATTCATTATGGGGAATTGAAGTGCTAAATGAACCTGGTTGGAGTGTAAATATGGGAATTCTTCAAGAATTCTATATTGATGCTTACGAAATTATTAGATCACATAATACATCTATATATATAGGATTCCATGATGGATTCAGAAATTATGACAACACTTGGAAACGATTCTTTGAAAATAATGATTTTGAATTAGTATTCTTTGATATACATCTTTATCAAACATTTGGTGATGGCTGGGGAGATTTTGATATCTTTGATCATGTTGCATTTGCACATAAAGAACAAAAGAATACAATTGCTAATTATAGTGGAATTATACCAGTAGTAATTGGTGAATGGTCTTTAGGATTACAAGGGAATGTATATAATGGTCTCAGTCAAGATTCAATAATTGATGCTAAAATGGCATTTGCCAATGCCCAGTTTAATGAATATAACAAAACTTTTGGGTGGTTTTTCTGGAATTATAAAATTGATGCAAATAGTCATCTAGAATGGGATTTTAGAAGACTTATTGAAGCACAATTAATCCAAGACATGTACTAGAAATTTAAAAGAGGAAATCAAATCCCTCTTTTTTGTTTGAAAAAAATATAAATTATTATTGAGTCAAAAATCGATTTTCCAAATAAGATTTTTTGAAGTAAAATAAACGGCTAAATTTAAGGATATTTTCGTAATGCTTACATCTAAACACAAAGCCATTTTTGCAAGATGTAAGCGATTTAAGAAAACGATTTAGATTATTATATTGAAAACGATTTCGTAATATGCTATACTACACTCGAAAAGAAGAATTATTTCACATTCTTTCTTTCATTAATTTGTCTATAGAGTTTTATGGGCTGAAATTTTTTATTATGTTTGGAAGAAAAATAAAGAAAATATAGGAGGAGAAATTTTTATGAAAAAATTATTATTAGTTTTAGCTTCATTAGTTCTTGTTTTTGGTATATCTGCTTGTAAAACAGATGATACTGATGAGGGGGTAGAGTCTGTTGTACTTTCAGGACTTGCTAATGAATCAATTATGGTTGATGATGTTTTTGATGTTTTCGCAAATGCGAAAGCTGTAGGAAGTGACGCAGTAGATTACACAGATTTAATTACTGCTAGTTCAGACAATTGTACAATCAATCCTGATGGTACATTAGATACAGGTATTCCATCAAATTGTATTATTGAGTATTCTGTAGTAGTTTTAGGAAAATTAGCAAGACAGTCTGTTTCAGTTACAGTCGTGGCAGAAACAGTGCTTGTAGATCCTAATGCTTCAGTAGTGAAAGAATGGACATTCGACGATGAAACTGCTTTAGTTGGATGGACAAAATACGAAGGCGGAAAGGGTTTAGTTACTGAATCTGTTGAAGATGGAGCTTTAAAAATGGAAATCATTTCTGGAGGATTGGTTTATGAATCTAGATTTGAATATATGAAAGTTCCTTTGCAAAATGAAACTGATTACTCTGTTACTTTCAGAGCTAAATCAAGTGTTGCAGGTAAAATTCTTAATTTCCAATTTGGGGAACTATTACCTAGTGATCCATGGTTTACAGATTTTAAACCAGGAATGACTGTTCACTTTGATTTAACTGAAGAATGGGCTGAATATTCGTTTACATTCACAATGGGTATTGACAATGTAAATGGTGGACCATTATTCGAAATGGGTAATGTAGGAGATAGCACAGATATCGATTGTACTATCTGGCTTGACGATTTAAAAATTAGTGGTGGGGGTGCTGGATCATCAGAAGATACAACTGCACCAACACTTACAGGTATTGAAGATGTTACTGTACTTGTCGGAGTTCCATTTGATCCTCGAGAAGGTGTAATGGCAAATGACTTTGTTGATGGTGATGTTACTGAAAGCGTAAATATAACTACTTGGAATATGGTAACTCCAGATTACAACACTGTTGGTTCTTATCTTGTAACGTATACGGTAAGTGATGCTGCAGGTAATGAAAGAGTTGCTGAAAGAATGGTAACTGTAACAACTCCAAGTGCGTTTTCATGGGATCCAGCAGACTTAATTGTTAATGGAACATTTGACGCTGGTGTATGGGGAACTTGGATGGCAGACTGGAATTCAACTAGTGCAACAGTTGCATATGATGGAGATACAGTAGTATTAGACATCGCAGATGTTGGTGCTGAAAACTGGAATATTCAATTATTCCAAGAAGGATTAGAAATAGTAGATACAAATACTTATAGATTAACTTTTGAAGCTATGAGTAGTGTAGATAGAGAAATCAATGTTAAGTTAATTGGAGCAAGTGAATATGTTGAAACTGTTGCATTAACTAGCACAATGACATTATACACAGTTGATTTCGTTGTTGCAGAAGATAACTTAAATGCAAAATTAGACTTCGAACTTGGTGGAGCTATGAATGGTATTACAGTTTCTGCACCTAGTGTTGTTACATTTGATAATGTAATGTTTGAAGAATTAGTTGGAGCAGCTGTTGTTGCTGATACTGATCAAATATTAAATGGTGATTTAGCATTAAATAATGAATCTTCATGGGGAGTTTGGATGGCAGACTGGAATTCTACTGCTGCAACTTATGGAGCAGCTGGTGGAGCATTTAATCTTGACATTACTGATGTTGGTTCTGAAAACTGGAATATTCAATTATTCCAAGAAGGTATCCCTTTAGTTCAAGGAGTTACATATAATGTCGTGTTTGATGCAATGAGTACTGTTGAAAGAGACATCAATGTAAAAATGATTGGTTCAACAGAATATGCTGAAATGTTCTCTTTAACTACTGAAATGGTTACTTACTCATTTGTATTCACATATGGTGAAGGTGATGCTTTAAATAAATTAGACTTCGAACTTGGTGGAGCTATGAATGGTATTGTAGTTAGTGTGCCTAGTGTTGTAACATTTGATAACGTTATGATAGAAACATTACAACAAGATGAGTTATTAATGAATGGAAACTTTGAATCTTCAGGATGGAACACTTGGATGGCAGATTGGAATTCAACTTCTGCAACTGCAAGTTATTCAGACGGATATGTTGAACTTGACATAACTAACGTAGGATCTGAAAACTGGAACATTCAATTATTCCAAGAAGGATATGAAATAGTAGATACTACAACTTATAGATTAACTTTTGAAGCTATGAGTACAGTAGATAGAGAAATCAATGTTAAGTTAATTGGAGCAAGCGAATATGTTGAAACGATTGCTTTAACTAGTACAATGACAATGTTCACAGTTGATTTCACAGTAGCAGAAGATAACTTAAATGCAAAACTAGACTTCGAACTTGGTGGAGCAATGAACGGCATTACTGTTTCTGCAGCTAGTGTTGTAACAATGGACAACTTCACGTTTGAAGAATTTGATGGAACAGCTGTTGTAGCTGGTACAAATCAAGCAGTAAATGGAACATTAGATCAAGCTGTTGACTGGGGAGTTTGGATGGCAGACTGGAACTCTACTGCCGCAACTTACGGAGTAGCAGCTGGAGCATTCGTTATTGATATAACAGATGTTGGTGCTGAAAACTGGAATATTCAATTATTCCAAGAAGGTATCCCTCTTGTTCAAGGCGTTACATATACAGTAGTATTTGATGCAATGAGTACTGTTGCAAGAGACATCAATGCAAAAATGATTGGGTCAGTAGAACATACTGAAATGTTCTCTTTAACTACTGAAATGGCTACTTACTCATATACATTTACATATGGTGAATCTGATGCTTTAAATAAATTAGACTTTGAACTTGGTGGAGCAATGAATGGTATTGTAGTGAGTGTACCTAGTGTTATCACAATTGATAATATAGTTGTTTTCCCTAATTACAACTAATAATAGTAGAAGATTAAAATCTAAAACGGAATGCCCAGCATTCCGTTTTTTTTTCTAGACTTTTTTTAATTAAAAAGTTAATCATATCATTGGTATTAATTTTTCTTATTTGTTAAAATGATAATGAGCCAAGGAGGTATACAAAATGAGTGTATTAATAATAAAAAATTTACACGCCGAAGTAGATGGAAAAGAAATCTTAAAAGGCGTTAATCTAGAGATAAAAGGTGGGGAGACTCACGCAATTATGGGACCTAACGGAACTGGTAAATCAACATTAGCAAGTGTTGTTATGGGCCACCCGAAATTTACAGTCACAAAAGGTGAAGTATTACTGGATGGTAAGGACGTTCTTAAAATGGAAGTTGATGAAAGAAGTAGAGCAGGAATATTCCTCGGAATGCAGTCTCCCGCAGAAGTGCCTGGAGTAACAAACAGTGATTTCATCAAAACAGCAATGAACGCTAGAAGTGAAGAAGGAAAAAATATATCATTATTCAAGTTTATTATTGAGTATGACAAAGCAGTTGCAGAACTTAAGATGAATGCTGATCTTCCTCATCGTTACTTAAATGAAGGTTTTAGTGGTGGAGAAAAGAAACGTAATGAAATTCTTCAATTAAAAATGCTTAAACCTAGTATCGCAATTTTAGATGAAATTGATTCAGGGCTTGATGTTGATGCGTTGAAAATTGTTGGTGAAAACGTAACCAGCATGAAATCAAAAGACTTAGGATTACTACTTATTACTCACTACCAAAGACTATTAGATTATATTAGTGCTGATGTAGTTCATGTAATGATGCAAGGAAGAATTGTAAAAACAGGTGATATGAGTTTAATTAAAAAAATTGATAATGAAGGGTATGATTGGATTAAAGAAGAGCTTGGTATAGAAGATGAAAGAGTATATGTGGAAGATGAAAAAGAGAAAATATTACTTGGTACTTGTGCTACAAAAGAATTACTAGGTCTATAAAGTGAAATTTCATAGATCAAAACTACTAAATAATCAAATACCGAGTGAGTTAGAGAAATTTTTTACAGAAGAGCTTACAAATTACCTTGTAATAAAAGATGGACATATCATTAAAAATCATGTTAAAGATAATAATATATTTATTGAAAATATAGAAGATACAATAGCTAATAAACCAGAGATTTTTAGTCAAAATCCCTTTTTGACAAAATATAAGAGTGAAGCCTATCAATATAATTTAGACGAAGTAAACAGTGGAGTATTTATTGAAGTAGGTAAAAACAAAGTAATAAAAGATACCCTTCATGTGTTTTATGTTCAAGAAAATAATGATTTAGTAAATAACACATTAATTATTCTGGGAGAAAATTCAGAGTTATCTTATTTTGAATATTTAATTAATATGACAGATTCAAGTATTAATTTTGTATCAAATTCAATTGTTAGTGAAAATGCAAAATTAGTGTATTCTGGATTATCAAATCTAAATAGTAAAGCTATTGTTTCTGTGAATAGAAATAGTTATGTAAAAAGATATGGAAATAGTCTATATAGCATTGCTGAAGTAAATGATGGAATTACAGAATCTAATACGTTTATTGAATTACAAGATGTATATGCTGTTGGAACTTCAAAAACCGTAGCGATTACTTCAAACGAACAAGAAATGAAAATCAGACAACTAATTGAACATAACGCACCAGATACTGAAGGATACATTGAAAATTATGGAGTATCAAATAATTCAAGCTTCTTAGTATTTGAAGGTGTAGGTAAGATTAATAAAGATATGAAAAGAAGTACTGCACGTCAATCAAATAGAGGAATAGTGCTTGGTAAAACATCTAGATTAGATGCAAACCCATTATTACTAATTGATGAATATGATGTTGTTGCATCTCATGGTGCGGCAATTGGTAAAATGGACGAAGAACAGTTATACTATTTAATGAGTAGA